>JAUVAM010000268.1 GCA_030591745.1 Deltaproteobacteria bacterium | reverse complement strand
GTAGCCACTTTGGGCAATTCGACAAGGAAGTTGGGGTGTGTTCTTGGTTTGACGCGGACCGGAAATGGGTAGACAATGCGCTCAATTCCGGAACGGTGATTTGGGAATATGATGGGATTTGAAAGGACTGGGCAATGGAACTGACCGTGAGTTTTCCGGGTGGCAAGCGGGTGGATGCACAGATGGGCGAGTTCTTGATTCATACGGATCAGGCGGTCGCCTCCGGGGGCGAGGGGAGTTCGCCTGAGCCGTTTATGTATTGTTTGGCTTCCTTGGGCACTTGCGCGGGCATTTATGTGTTGAGCTATTTGCAGGCGCGTAAGCTGCCTCTCGATGGCGTGAAAATCGTCCAGCGACATGAGTCGGACCCGAAGACGGGCCGATTGGGCAAGATTCATATGTCGATCATTTTGCCGGACAGCATCCCGGAAAAGCATCATAAGCCCATTGTCCGCTCCGCCGGAAAATGCGCCGTGAAAAAACTCATCGAAGAACAACCTGAATTTTCCATTGAAGTCGAGAGGGGATAAATCCGTGACCTTGAAAATCCGACAAATTGACTCCAAGGCTGACAAGAAGAAATTTATCAAGCTTTCCTGGAAGGTTTTTGAAGGCGATTCGCGTTGGATAGCGCCTTTGATCATGGAGCGCATGGAGTTTCTCGATCCGAAGAAAAACCCATTCTTCGAGCACGGCGAGGTGGCCCTTTTTCTGGCCGAGCGGGACGGCGAGGCCGTGGGCCGCATCAGCGCCCAGGTCAATCGCGCGCACAATGAGTACCACAATGACAAAACCGGATTTTTTGGATTCTATGAATGCCTGGATGACGAAGAAGCCAGCACCGCTTTGCTGAAGACCGCCGAGGATTGGCTTCGCAAACAAGACTGCGACAAGGTGCTGGGTCCCGTGAGCTTCGATATGGGCAACGGTGAGGCGGGTGTGCAGGTCTCGGGTTTTGAGCTTCCTTTGATCTACTTGTTTCCCTATTCGAAAACTTATTATGGGGGGCTCATCGAAAAGGCCGGTTACGAAAAAGCCAAGGATCTTTTCGGCTGGATTTACGACATCGGAAAAATCCCCGATGCCCCAATGCAGATAGCCGAGGCGGTGGAAAAGCATCCCGGTCTGGTCGTGCGGCCTGTTGACCTCAAAAACATCAAGCGCGACATCGTCATCATCAAGGACATTTTCAACGAATGCTGGAAGAAAAACTGGGGTTTCGTGCCCTGGACGGACAGCGAAGTCAACATGATCGCTCAAAATATGAAGATGATTTTAAAACCCGAAATCACCGCCATCGCCGAAGTGGACGGTGAGCCCGCGGGCATGATGCTGTCTCTCCCCAATGCCCTCGAGCTATTCGACGGTCTGAACGGCCGTCTTTTCCCCTTCGGCCTGCTTAAGCTTTTATGGCGCAGCAAGTTTCAAAAGTATAAGTGCGCCCGCTTGTTTCTGCTGGGCGTGATGCCCAAGTTCCGCGGCGCCGAACTGGGGGGCCTGAGTGTTTTGCTCTACATCAAAGCACATCAGGGCAGCCTGGGCCTGGGCCTGACCCACGGCGAACTGGGCTGGACCCTGGAAGACAACGAAAAGATCAACATGGGCATCAGTTTCATGGGCGGCAGGCCCGAGAAAGTCTACAGGGTTTACGGCAAAGAGCTTTAATCCAGATGCGAAAACGAGTGGCCGGCTGGCGGGGCGAATAGGGATACCGACCGGCTGAACGGGCGCACCTTGCGGCCCTCGCCTCTTGCGCGGCTTGCCCTGTTACCGAATCACTCTCTCGAGCGAGTAAGACCCGGCGGCGCCCGTGAAGCTACACGTCCCCGCTTCCAGGGTGACCGTGCAATCCAATGAGCCGTTCGTGACGGGCCCCGTGACGTGCCAGGTACCCGCAGCCAGATCGGTGAACAGGAATTTGATCGGATTGTCGCTCGCATCGCTCGTAAGGCTCAAGGCCGTATCCAGTCGATCGGCGGATTTTGAAAACATCACTACGCGATCACTGATCTGCACACCATCCATATCCGCATTACTCAACATCGAGACCGCGATTGGATCAGGACCGCCCTGTGCATCCATGACCTGCATCACGTTCAAGAAGCGGTCTGTTGCCGAATCCGCATTGGGTGACAATTCGATACGCCAAGCACCGAGTTCAACGGTGGGAGAGGCTGGATAGGGGATAGGCGGATAGTTGGTGCCGTTGACCAGGAATTCCTGGCCCGCACCGCCCAGCGCCGTGATTGTTCTGCTAGCGGCATCGGGAAGAAGCGTGGTGTTGACCAGCTTGCCATTGTAGTCGCCTTCGGTACGTTCAATGCTCGTTTCCCCAGCGTTTATCGTTGGCTCATTGATGCTGTGCAGAAGCCAGGTTTTCTTGAATGTCGGGTCAGTCACCGTGACGACATCGTAGACGACCAGGGCCGCCGGATGGCTTGGAAGCTTCAGATCGAGAAACACAAAGGATCGAGAGGCGAGTGCTGTTTTTGCGACCAGCGGGGCGGGCGGTGCGTATGCACCTGCGATGTCCCCTTTGAGATACGAGTAGTCAGGCGCCAAGGTTTCGGAGGGAATATCAAAGGCGAGAATCTCTGTCCGCTTGTATTCGGTGAGTAGCTTGTTCAGACTGAAAGGCTCCTGCTTGAAACCGTGGGCCCAGAGCTGCCCTCCATCCCGTTCCAGCTCTCTTCCCGCCCGACTGCTTTTCATGGGTATTTCGTCCGGGTCCCAAACCAGGATGCTGTTATGGGCAATGGTGCGTTGGGTGTAGTTCATGTGGTGGTCGGATCCATACATGTCCCCACCGTAATGGCCCGCATCCAATGCGAGCGACCCTTTGTAATAAAAGGAAAAGTGGCCTGCATCGAGATGATCGTGGTTTCCGAAGTGGTACTCTTTGACCTTCATGTGAACGGCCGCAACCGGGCTCGATTGACCACCGGCCAGATCCCATCCGGTACGAGCAATCATGGTTCCGAATGGAGAGCCGAAATAGCGGGCGAGAGGCAATTCATCCACGGGGCGGCGAGGCACTCCAGGGTCATGCAACAAGAAAATCCAGGCACCGGCTTCTCCGCGTGGATCGTAGAGCATGGCCTGGTCCTGCAAAAAGGGGTCTTGATAGATTTTCGCCAGGGCGTAGAGGGTCGCGATGGGCGCAGCATAGGGAGTCTGGGCCCGGTTGAAATCATCACCCGCGGGCATTGGAAAACCATCGGGCATGCGATTGTAGATATCGAAGTAGGGCACCAGTCTTTGGTCTGCGCTGTAGGGTGAGGGCGCGCCCATGCCCACGATGGCCAGCGTGGACGCTATCTCGTTGGAAAACCGCGAGACGCCATATGCACTTCCCTGGTGATGCCGTCCGCCCTCGTAGAAATAGTCACGGGCGGGAACGAAATCATTGTAAAGCCGGTCGGCCATTTCCCGGAATATGGTCGGGTCCTCGTCATAAACGGCGATACCCAGGATCAACATGGTGGGGTGTTTTTCTTCGCTGAAGTGCCCGGTCAATGAGCCGAAGGTCAAATTGGAAATCGGCCATCCATACTCCGTATCACTCGCAACACGCAGTGCTTCAACAACAAAGGTCTGCCGTTGTGTGGGCGTCATGAGATCGTAGCACCAGTCATATACGACGGCCGAGTTCATAATGGACCTGTTCAGTCCGCGTGAGACAAAAAGCCCATCGTCGGCGTAGTTGGCGTCGAGCGATGTCATGTATTGAAGCATCATGGTGATGGCTTGCTGCCCCTGGGCGACGTCGTCTTCGACGAGGTAGAGGAATGCTTTGGAGAAAAAAGCGTTCATCTTTGCACCGTCAGGCAGCCCATCCGCAACTGTTCCATTGGATTCCGCGGCTGCTTCAGCGCTGGCAATCGCCTTGAAATCTGCCATGCCCGGGGAATTGTAGCTTGCCTTCAGGGCGGGCAGACTCGACACATTGACCAGTACGCGAGGGCGCGACACAGGGACGCCATTTCTGTCACCCACATCGCCACCCTGGTCGCCGGCGTCAGTGCCAGCGTCAATGCCCGCGTCGGTGCCTGCGTCCGTGCCTGCGTCCGCGCTGGCATCGGTTCCCGCGTCAATGCCCTGACCTCCCTCGGAACCGCAGCCGCTCAAAGAATTGCTGGCAAGGAAGCAACAGCCAACAACAAACAAAGAGCTCAAATATGGTCTCATGAGTGCTCTCCTTCCCTTGTTTGTGCTATTCCAATAATGGCAGGGTGCAGAATCACCTGTTGTTGAAAACTAATTGGATTGGGACTAAACCAGTTGACCCTCTCTGCATGTTTTGCGACAGTGTTCATGCGGTGTTTGCATGGTTCGTTATACTACATATAGAGACCCAACTGGGAAATCCGGGTTTAAAGGTCTACCGCCAATCGATTGGCTCAGGGATCGCCTGGCCCACATCGGCCACCGCGGCGCTGATTGACCGGGCGCTGCCCGGAATGATAAAATTAATATATGAAAAGTTGTCTTTTGCACATCTGCCTTCTTGCGGCAGTCGCGGCGCTTTTTGCACCGAGCTGGGGATGCGGCAGGTTCGGATTCGAACCGAGTTGCACGGCATGCGACGACGGGATCGGCTGCACCCGGGATGTTTGCTCCTCGGGCCTGTGCGAGCATGTGCCTGACAGCTCGCTGTGTCCCGATGGTGAGCTGTGTCTATTTGAAGGCCAGATCGCGTCATGCAGGGCGGTGAGTAACCTCCCGGGGAGCGTGGCGGACGCATACTTCGGCGTGGCCCTGGAGAGTCTCGACCTGTCCGGGGCGAGTTCTCCGGTTTACCTGGATGGAGACAGCGGCGAAATTTGGGATGTCGACGGCAAGGTCTTTCGGGGCCCGGGCATGGGTGAGGAAGGCGGCATCGGCTTCGATTTGGCTGGCCAGAGAGATGCGCCCTCCGATCCGGTTGCCGTTTTTTCCTTCGCGGGCCTTACCGTGCCGGAGGGGATTGAGGTGCTGGGGATCGGTTCCAATCCGCTCGTTTTGTTTGCCCGGGACTGGGTGGAGATTTACGGTACCGTGGACGTGGGGGCTCGGTGGGAAGATGACGCAGCCCTGTACGTCGGCTGTTACTTGGCCGGGCCGGGCGGCTTGGCTGGTGGCCAGCCGGGCGAGATCGGCGCGGGAGACTGTGGCGGCGGCGCGGATGGCGGCGATTACTGCGGCACGGGTTGCACCGCCGGGGGAGGTGGTGGCGGACACGGCGGCCTGGGGGGCAGTGGTGGAGACGGTTCCGACCCCGAGGCCGGCTGCCTGACCGTATACACCGGCGGCGTGGGTGGAGGAGAGTGCGGGAGCGAGTTCATCAGGCCGCTGGTCGGAGGTAGCGGCGGCGGCAGCGGCGGCATCGCGATGGGAGGGCCCAGCGAGCCGGGACTCGGTGGCGCCGGAGGGGGTGCGATCCAGATCATCTCCCTTTCCGGAGTGCTACTCGACTCGACCGGGATTGTGACCGCCCCGGGCGGCGGTGGTGGTGGCGCAGCCAACGATGCCGGCGGCGGTGGCGGCGGCGGCGCGGGCGGCTCCATTCTCATCGAGTCCGCAGAGGTGATACTCAAGGCCGGCAGCGTGCTGGCTGCCAACGGCGGCGGGGGTGGCTCCGGCGACTGCACCTGAGTCGACTCCGAGGGCCGGCCCGGAGGGCGTGGCGAAGCGAACGCAGACAGGGCTCCCGGCGGAGCCAGCTACTATCCCACCAGGGGACCGAACACGGGCCTGGGAGGCTCGGGCGGAGCTGGCGACGAGCCGGATGGCGAGAGAGGTTTGGGATACCTGGACCCCAGCGCCCATGTCTTCGCCAATGGTGGCGGAGGCGGAGGCGGCGCGGGCCGAATTCGCGTGGTTTGCTGGGAGCAATGCCGCATGGACGGGCTGATCAGCCCGGATCCCCACTGATGCTATTCACTATGGATGAGGTCGTGTTTTCGTGCCACCTTGGCGATGCCGTCTAATGCTTTTTCAAGATGGGCCTGGCTGTGGCTGGCCATGACGCCTAAGCGCAAGCGCTCTTTACGCAAGGGCACGCCCGGATGCACCACGGGCGAGCAGTAGACCCCTTCTTCCAGCAGGTCCAGATTCATGCGCAGGACTTTTTCGGTGTCGCCCACCATGATGGG
>JAUVAM010000369.1 GCA_030591745.1 Deltaproteobacteria bacterium | reverse complement strand
GGGAAGGCGGGCCCACGCTCGACAATCAAGGGACGCAAGCCGGCCTGGGACAGGCGCCAGGCGGCAAAAAGACCAGCCGGGCCGCTGCCCAACACGATCACTTCCGTGGATTCCCGAAGCGCCGGCGGTGTCGGAAGTTCTGCAATGGTCGGTGCGGGGATTGTTCCTTCCGGGAGGTTTTCGATGGCACCGTCGATTCGCACCCGCAGGTGCAGGATAAAACGTGGGCTGCCGCGGCGTGCATCGAGATTTCTGCGCAAGACTTCGGCCTGGAGAATTCGACCTGCCGGCAGACCGAGGTGTCGGGCCGCCAACTCGGCGGGTTCCAGCTCGATTTGGTCCAGTTCGATCCGCAGGTTGCGAAGCAGCAGTTCTTGCTCTTTCTTCATGCCTTGAAGTGTAGGTTCATTTGGCAGCCAAAGCCAAGGTTTGACGCGGCGCGGCTCGGCATGATGATTCGCACCCGCAAAGTCCTGGTGGCGGGCACCTTCCTGTTGGTCTCTATAAAAAACAAGGACTTGGTCTGAAATTCGGACTTGGCAAGGGCATTGCATCTTCGTGGCTTGAGTGAGAAAGGAGACCTGCAATGGTCCAATCTGCCCCGAATCGAGAGTCACGTATTTCACCGTCCATGGTCCAGAGCGTTTTTCATGAGCTGAAAGCCAATGGATATTCCGATCGACAAATTGTTTCTTTGTCCAAGGAACTGGCCGCCCTGGTCCGAAACAGCCTGGATCGCGAGCCCGAAGCGGTCGTGATCGAGCCGACCTGGGGGGCTGAGTCCGAAGAGATGGACCTCAGCCTCTTGGGATTTCCAGCCGGCATGGAACTTGCCTGGTCCACTCTGGGCGACTGATCTGGTGTTGATTTTCTACCCCCCGCTTTGTCGTTGACTCGTTTGTTTTGCTGGGTTACAAGCTCTCCTCTAAGGCTTGACCCAAAGGTCGAGTACGATGAAACGAATTTCCCCATGGGAGGTAGAAAATCATGGCGATCAAAATTGGCATCAATGGTTTTGGCCGAATCGGCCGTTGCGTCACGCGCATTCTCTTCGACAAGGGCATGAGTGACAAATTCGACCTGGTCCACATCAACGACATCACGGACAACGACACCCTGGCGCACCTGTTGAAGTACGACTCGGTGCATCGTCGTTTTGATAAGCCGGTGGAGTTGACCAAGAACGGCATCGCCGTGGACGGCAAGGACATCGAGATTTCCTCCATTCGGGACCCCGGAGAATTGCCCTGGAAAGACAAAGGCGTAGACGTGGTGCTGGAGTGCACCGGCTTGTTCCGCACCAGCGAGACAGCCGGGGCGCATCTCAAGGCCGGCGCCGGCCGGGTTTTGCTCAGCGCGCCCCCCAGTGGTCCTGATATTCGGGCCTTCGTCTATGGCGTGAACCACACCGACTTTGACGCGGGCAAGGACCAGATTCTCTCCAACGCATCATGCACCACCAACTGCCTGGCCCCGGTGGCCAAGGTCATCCACGAGAATTTTGGTATTTTGCACGGCCTGATGACCACCATTCATGCCTACACCAACGATCAGCGCTTGCTGGATCTGCCCCACAAGGATCTGCGCAGGGCGCGGGCTGCTGCCGTATCCATGATCCCGACCACCACGGGCGCCGCTCGGGCCGTGGGCATGGTCCTGCCGGAGCTGAAGGGCAAGCTGGACGGCTTCGCCATTCGCGTGCCGACCCCCAATGTTTCCGTCGTCGATCTGGTCGTTCGGGTAGAGAAAGCAACCAGCGCCGAGCAAATCAACGCCGAGCTCAAGGCTGCTGCCGCGGGATCTTTGAAGGGTGTGATGGGTTTTGACGAAGAACCCCTGGTGAGCATCGACTACTGCGGTGATCCCCGGTCGTCCATCGTTTCCGCATCCAACACCACGGTCATCGATGGCACGATGGTCAAAGTGCTCAGCTGGTACGACAACGAGTGGGGCTTTTCAAATCGGATGTTGGACATGGTGGCCCATATTGCAGGGTGAGACCATGGCCGTTCGCTTTATCGAAGATTTGGACATCACCGGGAAACGCACCTTCATCCGCGTTGACTTCAACGTCCCTTTGAACAAGGGGCAAATCACGGATGACACCCGAGTGCGCGCCGCGTTGCCGACCATTCGTCACGCGGTATCTCGCGGTGCCAGGGTGATCCTGGCCAGTCACTTGGGCCGACCGAAGGGCAAGGTCAATGAGTCCATGCGGCTTGAAGCCGTGGGGGCCAAGCTGGCTGAGTTGCTGGAGTTGGAGATCATCGCCTCCAACGAATGCGTGGGCGATGGTGTGCGCAAGCTGGCTCAGGATCTCAGAGACGGGCAGGTTCTTCTGTTGGAGAATTTGCGCTTTCATGAAGGCGAGACCAAAAACGATCCGGCTTTTGCCGAGAAGCTGGCTCGGGTGGCCGAGATTTATATCAACGATGCTTTCGGCACCGCTCATCGGGCTCACGCCTCCACTCAGGGCATGGTCACTCATTTCAAGGAAAAGGGTGCGGGTTATCTGGTGCGCAAAGAGCTTCGTTTTTTGGGCGAAGCCCTGCGCGAACCCAAGCGGCCCTTCGTGGCCCTGCTCGGCGGTGCCAAGGTCTCGGACAAGATTGGTGTCATCTCCAGTTTGTTGAGCAAGGCCGACTCCGTGATCATCGGCGGTGCCATGGCCTACACCTTCCTCAAGGCCCGAGGCGATTCGGTGGGTAAGTCCCTGGTTGAGGCCGAGCGCCTGCGCGTGGCCCGGGAAGTGCTCGACAGCCTGGGTGACCGGAAGGTGGATCTGCTTTTGCCTGTGGACCACGTGGTGGCGGACGACATGGATGCAGCCGAGGGGCAGGTGGTCGAACATATCCCCGATGGCAAGATGGGGCTGGACATCGGTCCGGAGACCGTCAAACTTTATGCTGAGCGAATCGCTTCGGCCCGCACTGTTTTCTGGAACGGGCCCATGGGCGTGTTCGAGAAAGAGCCATTCGCCGCGGGCACCATGGCCATGGCCAAGGCTCTGGCCGAATCCAAGGCCGTGAGTGTGGTCGGTGGCGGTGATTCGGCGGCCGCCTTGCAGAAGAGCGGTCTGGCAGACAAAGTATCCCATATCTCCACGGGCGGTGGAGCCAGCCTGGAATTTGTTGAAGGCAAGGACCTGCCAGGCATCGTCGCCTTGGAAAGTTAGAGAGGAGCCTCTCATGAGAAAACCCTTCATAGCCGGCAACTGGAAGATGAACATGCTGAACGAGCCCGCTGTTGTTTTGGCCAAGGCCGTGGCAGAGGCGGCCAAGGCCCATCCCGGCGTGGAGGTGGCCGTAGCGCCGCCGGCCACATCGCTGGCGGTTGTGCTGGATGTTTTGCGTGACAGCCCCGTGGCCGTGGCGACGCAAAATTGTCACTGGGAGAGCGCGGGTGCCTTTACGGGCGAGCTTTCACCCGAGATGATCAAGGACATGGGATGCAGTCATGTCATCATCGGTCATTCCGAGCGGCGCCAGTATTTCGGCGAGACCGACGAGACCGTAAATCAGAAAGTTCACGCTGCCCTGCGCGCCGGTCTTATGCTCATCCTGTGTATCGGTGAGACATTAGAAGAGCGAGAATCAGCCAAGACCTTTGAGGTATTGGAAAGGCAGTTGCGTAAAGGCCTGGCGGGTTTGGATGATGCGGCTTTGGCGAAGGTCACCATCGCCTATGAGCCGGTTTGGGCCATCGGCACGGGACTCACCGCCACGCCTGAGCAGGCTCAGGAAGTTCACGCAAAGCTGAGGGCCTGGCTGGGCGATTTGGCGAGCGAGGAGCGGGCAGGGCAGATGCGAATTCAGTATGGAGGCAGCGTAAAGCCCAGCAATGTCAAGGAGTTGATGTCGCAGACGGACATCGATGGAGCCTTGGTGGGTGGAGCAAGCTTGAAGCCTGATAGTTTTGCTGGCATACTCGCCGGCTCGTACCCGTCCTGAATTGCTGGACTGGCACACTGATAAGTTAAATTTTCATACAGGGTAGATAACCGCAAGCATCAAGGAGCATACGGATGTACACCTTTTTGATCGTTATTCACGTGCTGGTGTCCTTGTTACTCATAATGATCGTTCTGCTGCAAAGCGGCGGCAAAGGCGCTGGTATGGGCGCTGCCTTCGGCGGTGGAAGCCAGACCATGTTCGGTGGGCGAGGCCAGACCACCCCCATGCACAAGATCACGGCCGCCATGGCCATCTTGTTTATGGCCTTGTCGGTCATCCTGGCGGGCATGTCCTCCAAGCAGGGCTCCAGCCTGTCTGATGAACCCTTGCCGCCTGGGCAAGAAGTGGGTCTGACCCCGGAGCCGGGCGCGGAGTCTGATTCTCCCGCCAAGCCCACGGACGGGCCGGCTGCAGCAGAAAAGAAAGCCGAAAAAACCGACTAAATTTTTGGATTCATATTCCGGTGGGGCTGACGGGCTTGGCCGCGCCAGGGATCTGAAACTTCTCGCCTTCTTTCAGCGTGATGACCGCCAACTTGGTCAGGCCCGCGTTGCGGGTGGTGTCGATGATTTCCACCGACTTGCCGTAGTTCGCGTCCGGATCGATGTTCATGAAGATGGTCTTCTCTCTGCGGTTTTTGAAAATGGTCTCCAGCTTTTTGGCCAACTGGCTGCGTTCGACTTGTTTGTGATTCAAGTAGAGGTTGCCGTCTTTGGTGAAGGTCAGTACCACCTGGTCCTGGGTCACGTCCGGCGGCAGGTCCACCTCGGCTTTTTTGGGCACGTCCAATCGATGCTGCAACATCATCAGGGGTGTGACCACCATGAAGATGATAAGCAACACCAAGAGGATGTCGATGAGGGGGGTGACGTTCATCTCAGATGAAACGCCCTTGCCTCCGCTGCTCATGGACATGGTTATTGGCCTTCCTTCTTGCTGATTTCTTCGGTGGCTAGTTTTACCTGCTGGAAACCCGCTTCGTGGCAGATTTCCATGACCTTGCGCACCGTGCCGTAAGTGAGTCGTTGGTCGCCCTTGAGGTAGAT
>JAUVAM010000098.1 GCA_030591745.1 Deltaproteobacteria bacterium | reverse complement strand
TCCGAGCTTGGATCCGAGACTCGAGAACTTGAGCCGGGACCGGCGTCCCCAAGATTCAACTCCACCGAGGGCGTCGAAGAGACTTGCACGTCGGCCTCGTTCACCTCCGGCAAGGGCTGGGTCTTGGTCTGGGGTGAGTGGGGATCATTCAACCCGGGCTCGGCCTGCTCTGCCGTCAGGATGCGGGTGTTGGCATGCAGCAGACCGTCTCTGCCGTCCGTCGCGGGTGCCGAGACGGGGGCCGGGGAGTCCAAGATGTTGAGGTCCTCAATGTGCTCAGCCGCCTCAATGCCCTCGGGCAGGATCTGCGTGGACTGATGGAGCAGGTTTTGCCTGTCCATGGCCGCCGGGGTGCCCACTTGCTCGGCTTCCTCAATGCCCTCCGGCAGGATCTGGGTGGGCTGGTAGAGCAAGTTTGGTTTGCCGTCCAGGAGCGGATCGTGATCCGGCTTGGGCTCCGGCGAAGTCCCAGGCAAAGCCTGGGGTTCTCTTTCCAGCGAAGGGACGCCGTGGTGCTTGGGGTCGGCCACGCGCTCTTTATCGTCCAGGGCCGCGTCGACCCAGGGGTAGCCTCGCTGTCGGTAGGTGGACAGTTTTTCGTTGTCACGCTTCAGCTCTACGGCAAAGAGTTCCTGCAAGAAGATACCCAGGCTCTTGGAGGTGGTCAACGTGCCCTCGTGCAAGAGGAAACGAACCAGATCCTCCTGCATGTCGGAGGCCCAGTCGTAGCGCTCGTTGGGATCCCGGGCCAGGCTCTTGAGCACGACCCGTTCCAGATCGGGGGGGATCTTTGAGTTGTACGTCGTGGGCGGTGTCACCGAAGCGTTGCGCACTTTTTCCAGGGTGCCGAAATCGCTCTCGGCCCCGAAGAGCCGTTCGCCGGTGAGCATTTCGTACAAGAGAATGCCCACGGAGAAAATGTCCGAGCGATGGTCGAGCGGCAAGCCTCGGACTTGCTCCGGTGACATGTAGCCGAACTTGCCCTTCAGGGTGCCGGCCGTGGTGCGACCCATGCGGTTCTGGGCCTTGGCGATGCCGAAGTCGATGATCTTGACCGAGCCGTCGTAGGTGATGAGCACGTTGCCCGGGCTGACGTCCCGGTGGATGATTTGCAGGCTCTGCCCAAAGGAGTCTTCCTTGCGATGGGCATACTCCAGGCCTTCGCAGAGGCGTGAGGCCACCAGCACGGCGATGGGGATCGGCATGGTGCGCCGAAGCATCGAGAGCTGGTCGTAGGTATGGGCAAGATCCTTGCCGTGGCAGTACTCCATGGCGATGTAGTAGTCGCCGTTCTCTTTGCCCAGCTCGTTGATCTGAATGATGTTGGAGTGGTTCAGCGTCGAAGCGATGCGTGCCTCGTCGATGAACATGGTGATGAATTCTTCATCCTCCGACATGTGAGGGAGGATTTTCTTGATGATCAACAGGCGTTCGAATCCGGCGGCCCCGAAGGACTTGGCCAAGAAAACCTCGGCCATGCCACCCACGGCCAGGCGTTCCAGCAGGTGATATTTTCCAAATGGAGCCGGTAATTCCAAAATCGTCCTCGTTTGGGTCGAAAGTTGTACCCCAACTGTTCGACGCACCAGTCCATAGACCCGGTTCAGTATTTTCGAAGGGTCTCGAAGCGCTCGACACTACAAAATGGGCTGTTTTTGGCTCGGGGTCAAGAATTAGTCCAAGCAAACACCCCAGTCTTCTTCGTCCAAAAGGGGCGAGCAGGTGCCGCTGGAGCAGCCCAAGCCACTGTGGATATGGCAGAAATCATGGCAGTCAAAGACCGAATCGACGCCACTGCAATATTGACCCACCGGGCAATCGTCACTGATTACAGCCCGACAGGAGCTGCCCGTGCCCACTTCCGCGCTACAGCCCGGGCCATCCACGTACAGCATGCATTTTTGTCCGGCCGGGCAGTTTTGCGCCAAAGGATCGCAAGCGGGCAGGCAAACGCCCCAGGTGGGCACTTCGCCGATGGTGTAGCAATCCACCGAGGGCAAGCAACCGGCGTTGGTGGCGTAGACGCAAATGTGGTAGCAGGCCCAAAAACTGCCCTCGGTGGCGCAGAGCTGTCCGGGGGGGCAATCATCCAGGCCCTGTCCGTAGCATCCGCTGCCGTCGCCCGCCGGCATGCAAACCGGCGTGTTGCCCGGATCGAAGTTGCAGCGATCGCCCGTGGGGCAGGTCTCTTGCATGGGATCACATTGGCAGGTGCCGTAGCCGTCCAGGCCGTCCATCGCGCTGCAGTCGTGACCGCTGCTGCAACCGGCGCTTGTGGCTGTCGCGCAGATGTCGTGGCAGGCGAATGCGCCGCCGTAGCCGGTGCACAGGTCCCCGGCGGGGCAGTCGTCGCTTGAGCCCGCCAGGCAGGCCGTGCCGTCCCCGGCGGCGGCGCAAGCCCAGCCGGAGGCTCCGTCCACCGTGCATTTGTCGGTCAGGCGGCAGTCCTGGAGGATGGGATCGCAGCTCGTGTCCGGCACGCATTGGCCCGCGAGGCACTGCCCCCCGGGGCAGTCCCCATCGACGACGCATTCGGGGGGCTCCTGGCAGTCTCCGACCACGCAGACCTGCTCGCCTGGGCAATGCTCGTCCCGCAAACATTCGGCGATGCTGCAGGACTGGTCCAGGCAGTGCTGACCGTCTGGGCAGTCCAGATCGCTTGTGCAGCCGCCCTGCTCTTCACAGATTCCGTCGCGGCAAACCTGACCCGCCACGCAGTCGCCGTCCGAGCGACAGGCCCCGGTGATGCAGAAGCCCTCGATGCAAAGTTGGCCGCCGAGGCAATCTCCGTCTTCCGAGCAACTCCCCGCGGGGGCACAGGCACCCTGGCGGCACTGTTCGTCCTCTTCGCAGTCCGCATCGACAAGGCATTCGGGTGTGCGGCAAGCGCCGTCCGTGCAGAGCAAGCCCGTGGGGCAGTCCTCGTCTTCGATGCATAGTCGATCGCGACATTGGTGATCGCCGGGATCGCAGGCCTGGTCGTTTGGGCAATCCGAATCAGAGCCGCAACCCGGCAGGCAGTGCCCCGCGTCACACCAATGGGCGGCCGGGCAGTCGATGCTCGTTGTGCAGGCCTCGATACAGGTCCCGGCTTGGCAAATTTGGTCGGCCGTGCAGTCGCCGTCCACGTCGCAGGTGACCGAGGCCAGCCGGCAATTGCCCGAGAGGCAGAGCCAACCCGACATGCAGTCTTTGTCCGAGGCGCAGTCCACCGCCGCCTCTCCGCCGCAAGACAGGAGAGCCGAGCACAGGCTGAAGAGAAAGAGGTTTGCGATTTTCATGATGTTTGGATTTTAGCACAGGCCGAGAACAAGGGGCAGAAAGCTTGAAACCCCTGGAAAAGCTTGACAGTCGGGAGAGCGAACCGTAGGTTAACTCGGCGTATTTTTGGTGATCTTTGTACCGTGATCCCACGACCCCTAGCCTCATGGAACCCATCCGATGGAATACAAAACGACCCTCAATCTCCCCAACACCGACTTCCCCATGCGGGCCGGCCTGCCCAAGCTGGAACCAGGCATTCTGGAACGCTGGAAAGCCGAGGACTTGTACGGCCAATTGCTCAAGCGAGGCAAAGAAGCCAAGGCCGAGTCCTTCATCCTGCACGACGGCCCGCCTTACGCCAACGGCCATGTGCACCTGGGCACGGCGCTGAACAAGATCCTGAAAGACATCATCGTCCGATCCCACAACATGATGGGGCACTTCACTCCCTATGTGCCGGGTTGGGATTGTCACGGCATGCCCATTGAGCACAACGTAGCGCGAGAATTGGGCAAGGCCGCGGCCGAGACGTCCAAGTTGGAAATCCGCAAAAAGTGCAGAGAGTTCGCCGCGGGTTTCGTCGACATTCAGCGCGAGGAGTTCCAGCGACTGGGCTGCATGGGTGACTGGCACAATCCCTACATCACCATGGATTATCACTACGAGGCCGAGATCGTGGCGGCGCTCGGTGACCTGGTGCGCAATGGCTATGTATACCGCGGCAAGCGGCCCATTCACTGGTGCGCCACCTGTCAGACCGCCCTGGCCGAGGCCGAGCTCGAGTACCACGACCACAACTCGGCCTCCATTTACGTCAAGTTCGCCGTGCGGTCAGGGGACGAAAAACTCAAGGCCCTGGCCGGGCGCATGGGTGTCGATCTGGAGGGGGCCGGCGTGCTCATCTGGACGACCACTCCCTGGACCATCCCGGCCAACCTGGCCATCGCCCTGCATCCCGAGAGCGAATACGTCTTCGTGCGTCATGAAGGGCAGCTTGTGCTCATGGCGGATTTCTTGCGCCCCGTCGTCAACGAAGCCCTGGGCTGGGAAAACGCGGAGATCGTCGGCGAGAAATTCCCCGGCACCGAGCTGTCCGGCATGGTTTGCGTTCATCCCATGTTCGAGCGGGATTCTTTGGTGGTGCTGGCCGAATACGTGACCTTGGACGCGGGCACGGGTTGTGTACACACGGCCCCGGGCCACGGTGCCGACGACTTCGAGACCGGCAAGAAGTACGGCCTGGACATCCTGTCGCCGGTAGACAAGGCCGGCCGGTTTACCGATGAGGTGCCCGGCTACGAAGGCAAGACCATTTTCGAATCCAACGGGCCCATCGTGAAGCAGCTTGAAGAAGATGGCGCCCTGCTGGCCAAGGCGCGAATCGAACACAGCTATCCTTTCTGTTGGCGCTGCAAGCAGCCTTTGATCTTCCGCGCCACCGAGCAGTGGTTTTTGGAGGTGGACAAAAAGGATTTGCGCAAGAAGGCTTTGGCCGAGATCGAGCATGTGCGTTGGATACCTTCCTGGGGCAAGCAACGCATCCACAACATGGTCGAGACGCGCCCCGACTGGTGCCTGTCACGGCAGCGGGCCTGGGGCGTGCCCATCCCGGCGGTGTACTGCACCAAGTGCGGCCACGCCACCCTGGATGCCGCCGTGGTGGACAAGACGACGGAAGCGGTGCGCGAGTCGGGCACCGACGTCTGGTTCGCGGAACCGGTGGAGCGCTTCTTGCCCGAAGGATTCAAGTGCCCGAAATGCGGGGAGTCGGCCTTCGAGAAGGAAGAAGACATCTTAGACGTTTGGTTTGACTCTTCCGTGTCCCAGCGCGCGGTCTTAGAGCACCGCCCGGACCTGAGTTGGCCCTGCGACCTCTACCTGGAGGCCACCGATCAGCACCGGGGTTGGTTCCAGGTCTCTTTGCTTACGGCCATGGGCACCCGCGGCAAGGCACCCTATCGTCAGGTCTTGACGCATGGGCTGATCCTGGACGAAAAATCCAAGAAGATGAGCAAGTCCCTGGGCAACGTGATCGCGCCGAAAAAGATCATCGATGAGTATGGCGCCGACGTGCTGCGCCTGCTTTTTTCTTCGGTGGACTATACCGCGGACATTCGTTTTACGCGGGGCATGTTGAAACCCATGAGCGATGCGTATCGCAAGATGCGCAACACCTTGCGCTTTTTTATGGGCAATCTGGGCGACTTCGATCCGGCTACGCATCGCGTGGCCGAAGCGGAGATGTCCGAGATCGATCGCTGGCTTCGGGCGCGCATGCGCCAGGTCGGGGCCCGGGTCCACAAGGCCTATTTGGACTACGAGTTTCACACCATCTATCACCAACTCTTGGAGTTGTGCACCGTGGATCTGAGTGCCTTGTACATGGATGCGGTCAAGGACCGCCTGTACGCCGAGGCCGGCGACGACGCCTTGCGGCGCTCTTCCCAGACCGCCATGTACGACAGCGCCCTGGACCTCCTGGCCATGTTGGCGCCTATCTTGAGCTTTACGGTGGAAGAGGTTTGGGGTTATTTGCCGGCGGATTCGACCCGGCCCGACTCGGTGCATCTGTACTTGTTGCCCGATTCCGGCGCGAAGGATGGCGACGAGGCCTTGTTGGCTCGTTGGGCCCGTATGCGGATCTTGCGCGGCGAAGTCAACAAAGCCGTCGAGGCGGCCCGCAATGCAGGCGTTTTGAAATCCAGTCTGGACGGCAAGGCTACTTTGGTCTGCGACCAGGATTCCTGGGACTTTTTGCAGAGCTTCAGCGGGACCTTGTTGGACGTGCTGAAGCTGGCCTCCTTGGATCGCGCCGACTCTTTGGGCGAAGGCGCTCTTGTCAGCGACGTGGTGGAGGGCCTGCAGGTGATGATCGAGGCCTCGAGCGACGAGAAATGCCAGCGTTGCTGGAACCGGCGGCCCGATGTGGGCAAGATTGCATCGCATCCCGAACTCTGCACACGCTGTGTGGGGATCATTGGACAGCTATAAGGTGGTGTCATGAGGACCAAGAATCTCATTCTGGCCATCACGGTACCCATCCTGGTCGTGCTCGATCAACTCAGCAAGTGGTGGGCCACGGCCACCCTGGCGCCCTTGCGGGTCGAGATGCGATTTGAGGATCGATTCATCAGCGTCATCGACGGCTTGTTTCGTTTCAAGTATGCCGAGAACAAGGGCGCGGCCTGGGGCTTTTTGCGTGACTGGGATCCCAGCTATCGCATTCCCTTTTTCGTGATCATTTCCCTGGCCGCCGTCGGTCTCATCATTTGGTTTTTCCGCAAGCTGGAAGATGACCAAAAAACCATGGCCTTGTCCTTCTCTTTGGTGCTGGGCGGGGCGGTGGGCAATCTCGTCGATCGCATTCATACCGGTCGGGTGGTGGATTTTGTCGATTGGTTTTTGGTCTTCGATGAGCCCATGGATTTGGGTCTGTTCACCATCTCGGCGGGGGAGCATCATTGGCCCACCTTCAATGTGGCCGACATCGGCATCAGCATCGGCGTGAGCCTCTTGATGATTTTGCTCATCTTCACCAAGCAGACGGTGGGGCCGGAGCCCGAGAAAGAAGAAGCAGAGGAGTTGGATCCCGCCAAGCCTTTAGAGGTTGGCGATGCGCCTGTCGATGACGCGCCCGGCGACGCCGAGTCCAAGGAGTAATCGTCCATGCGCCCTTGGCTGTTCCATGCTGGTGATATCGGGGTGCCCTCTTACTGGGCCATGCTGATGATCGGCATGTCGGCGGCCGTCTATTTTTCATTCCGAGAGGCCCGACGGGACGGTTTGGACCCCAACCCCTTGCTGGATGTGAGCCTGGTGGCCATCGTCCTGGGCATCATCGGCGCGCGGCTTATGCATGTCTTGGTTGAAGAAGACCCCATGCGTGACGGGCAGCTCATTCTTTTCCACTACCTGGATCACCCCGCGGATATTTTTAAGCTTTGGAACGGTCTTGCTTTTTATGGGGGCCTGCTTTTGGCCATGCCGGTTGCATTGTGGATGCTGAAGCGCAAAAAAATGCCCGTGGCGAAGGTGGCCGATATTTTTGGACTCAGTCTCCTCTTGGGTCTTGGTTTTGGGCGTATTGGATGTTTTTTGGCGGGCTGTTGTCATGGTGTGCCCACCAATTTGCCGCTGGGCGTGACCTTCGGCGATCCGGCCTGTCTGGCTCGGCCCTTGGGCGTGCCCCTGCATCCGACGCAGCTTTACTCCTCCGCGTTTGCGTTCCTGCTTTTCGGCCTGCTTTGGCTTCAGAAGCGGCGATGGAGGCGTTTCGATGGGCAGGTTTTCCTGTCCTTCCTGCTGCTTTACTCGGCGGGACGCTTTTTGGTAGAATTCGTGCGCGGAGACAACCGGGGCGAGTTCTTCAGCGGGGCCCTGTCCTCTTCCCAGCTCATTGCCTTGCCCCTGGTGGTCTTGTCATTGGTTCTTTTGGTGTGGTTGGCTCGACGGGCTCGGCTGCTTGAAGCCAGGGCCGAGGGCGAAGTCGAAGCGAAAGGATAATGAAGCGTGCTGCCTGTCCTGCTGCAATTTCATTTCCCCGAGTTTCTTGGTTCCTTCCATTGGATTGAAGGTCTGGTCTGGGGCGCCGTGGTCTTGGGTCTTTACTTGTGGCGGCAACGCAAGCCCTACTTCAGCCTGAACGGTTTTTTGTTTTGGCTGGGCATGCTGGCCCTGTTGCGCGGGATGATCTATTACGCGGGCCCGGGTTATCACTTCAAGTTACACACTTACGGGGTGGCGATCGCTGCGGGCTTTGTGGTCGGCATATACCTGGCGGCCCGGCAGGCTCGGCGCGAGGGGATGAGCACCGACGTGGTCTTGGACATGGCCTTTTGGATTCTCATCTCGTCCATGGTCGGCAGCCGGGTGTTGTTCATCATCGTCAACATCGATGATTACATGGCGGAGCCCATCAACCTGCTCAAGGTTTGGCAGGGTGGTTTGGTTTTCTACGGCGGCTTCATCGGGGCGCTTCTGGCGGCGTTTTATTACACCCAGAAAAAGAACATCAACTTCTTGCGGGTGGCCGACATCATGGTGCCTTCGGTGGCCATCGGTCATACATTCGGGCGCTTAGGCTGCTTTTCGGCCGGTTGTTGTCACGGCATGCCCACGGGCTCTGAAAATTTCGGTCTTATTTTTACTCACGGGGGCTCGGTGGTGGCGCGCAACAAGCTTTTGGGCGTGCCCTTGCATCCGACCCAGCTCTATGAGTCTTTCGGCGAGTTGGCGATTTTCTTTCTTTTGATCTCTTTGCGGAAAAAGAAGCGCTTTCATGGGCAGTTGCTCATCGCTTACTTGATCCTCTATCCCATCCTTCGCTCCATCAACGAGATGTTCCGCGGCGATTACGAGCGCGGCATGTTGTTCCGGGTGGATCTTTTCGGTAGCGAGGCGCCGGACATCTTGTCCACCAGCCAGTTCATCTCCCTGATCCTGGCCAGCATCGGCGTCGGTCTGCTCGTCACGATGCTTTGGCGAAAAAAGCACCCAAAAAAAACCGCCCCGGTAACCGAGGCGGCGGAATCAAAATAGAAGCTTTCTTTTAGGCTTACTTGCTCCGGCTCCGGTTGTTGGTCTTGGTGGTCCGGCTGCTGGTCCTGGTGTTCGTCTTGGTGTTGGTCTTGGTGCTGGTGTTGCTCGGGCGGTTGCGATTGTTGCTGGTGTTGCT
>JAUVAM010000584.1 GCA_030591745.1 Deltaproteobacteria bacterium | reverse complement strand
GGGGCATTCCGTGACCCAACCGGCCATCGCACTCCAGCCGTCGCCATAGCCACAAGCGCCCACTTCACCGCTGGCGATGAATCCGAAATAAGCGCAGCGGACCCAGGGGTTGGTGCCCGAGCCGCCGCCGATGGTGCAGTTGAAGTGTTCGCTTCCATCCTCGCAGCCGCAGGCGGCAGCCCCGTCGCAGCCGCTTGTACCGATGTCCGAGCGGAGCGTGCAATAGGAGTTGTGGCTCAAGGTGCCGTCGTTTAGCTGAATGTGCCCACAGTGAAAACGAGAGGCCTGGCTTGCGTTGTTGTTCTGCACCATGGGATCGCTGACGGCGAATTCGGTGGAGCCATCGCCCCCGCAGGATCCAGAAATGCCCAGGGTTTCGTTGTTGGGGTCTGATCGAGCCCGGTTGACCGCCACCAACATGAGGCGTTCTTGGTAGTTGGGATAGCCGTCCTCGGGCACGCCGTTCAGGGCCTTCGACTGTTGCTGCCATTCGGGCTGGGTTTCTTCGCCACAGGCGAGCCAGGCGGTGGACAGGATGAAAAACAAGCATGCTTTGGATATGCGCATCATGGACTCCAAGAGTTCGTCAAGCGTTATCCAGGGTGCCTACTTTAGCAGCTTCGAGGGCATATTGAAATGCTCTGCCGACAAGGCTAAAATCCAACTCGCTCAAACCTGAAAGAAAGATAGCTTGGCTTATGGCTGATCACGCTCAACTCATCGCCTATCTGCACGACTGCCATCAGGCCGACAGTCGGGAGCAGGCCCTTTGGGATATGTTGAGTGATAAAGTGCGCTTGCGCCGGGTAGTGGAGGGCCAAGACGAAATCCTGGATGGCATGCTTGGTCGCTTGCCCGTAGATAGCGAATGGGGCGAGGCGGCTCGCAAAATGGCCCAGGTCTACAAGCGCGAGCGAAGTTTGATCTATGCCGTGTTTCCCATCCTGGGCGGTCGTATCGAGCAGATGGGGCGCAAGCGGACGCTTTGTGCTCCCTTGCTTTGGTTCCCGCTTCGCCTGGAAGTGGATCAAGTGGCCGGCGAGCCCATGCATTTCGCGGTGCCGGACTTAGACGAGCCGCGCTTCAACCTGCCTGTGATCCGGGCGCTTTTGGACAAAGCCCAACTTCCGGCCGACAGCCTGGACGCATTTCTGGCGGATTTTCCCACACCGCCCTGGGATGCGGAGGCCATAGCCGGCATCGCTCAGGGTCTTGCCGCTTGCCTGCCTCATCTTGAAGAGGAGGGCATGCTGGCTTTTCCCCGGTTGCTGCCGGAAAAGGCACTCAAGGACCGCTACAAGGCCGGCGGTCGTGGTAAATCCGCCTGGGCTTGTGTGCCTTCAGCCATTCTTGGCTTTGTGGACAACGCGCCCGAGACCCGGGGTGTGTTGTTCGAATTGGCAAGCCTGCAGAGCCAGAAACCCTCAGGGGCCCTGAGGGCGATTCTGGAAGGATGCCGTGACCTAGAGGATCAGGGCGTGACCGATCTTCCCGAGGTGCCCGCCTTGCTCAGCAAGCCCCAGCTCGGAGCCCTGGCATCGGCTCGCAGGGAGGCCTTGACCCTGGTGGTTGGGCCGCCTGGCACGGGCAAGAGTTTTACTTCCGCGGCCCTCGCGCTGGATCAAGTGGGGCAGGGTGGTTCTGTCTTGTTTGCCTCCCGCAGTCCCCAGGCCTTGGATGTCATCGCCGACAAGATCGAGGACATGCTGGGCACGGCGGGTTGTGTGCTTCGTGGGGGACGGCGTAAGCAGCTCTCCCGCATGCGCTCTTTCATCGAAGATTTGTTGCGCGGACAGATCCCCCTGGCCGAAGTCAGCGCAGAGGAATTGGATCGCTTGAGCCTGCGCATGCAGGGCCTGAATTTGGGCATCGCCCGCATCGAAGTCGAGTTGGGAAAACGCTTCCGGCGCGAACTCAAGCTGGGGCGTCTTTTGGACCGCGACCAATTGCCCTGGGCGACTCGCTTGGGCGCGCCCATGCGTTGCCATTGGTTGAGCTGGCGCCTGGGTAAGGCCGAGCGAGCCTGGGCCGTCATGGATGACTACCAGCGGAAACTTGCTGAGCGCAGTCGAGTGCAAGCCTTGCTGTTGCGCGGCAGGCTGCGTCGTCGTCTGGATGAGGCCCTGGACCAGCACAGAAGCGAGTTGGCTTCTTTCGCTAAGGCCTTGCGTGCCCGCAGCTCCTCGGCTCAAGAGCGCTATTTTGAACAAGTGGACCTGAAGGTGCTTTTGAAAACTTTTCCTGTTTGGCTTGCGGACCTGGCGGGCTTGCACCGCATTTTGCCCTTGGAACCCGAGCTCTTCGACCTGGTGGTGATGGATGAAGCCACCCAATGCGACATGGCCTCGGCCCTGCCGGCCTTGCAAAGAGCCAAGAAAGCAGTGGTCTGCGGCGATCCCAAGCAGCTTCGACATGTGTCCTTCCTGGCTCGACGACGCCAGGCTCTGTGTGCCGAACAGCATGATTTAGACGAGATCCAGCGTGGCAGTTTCGATTACCGGGAGCGCAGCCTTTTGGACAGGGTCGAAGACGCGGTGGTGGCGAGAAGCCAGGTCGTGGCCCTGGATGAGCATTTTAGATCTCGGCCGCCCATCATTGCTTTTTCGAACAAGCGCTTTTATGGAAACCTGCTCAAGGTCATGACCCAGGTGCCCGACAGGGACGAATCCGGCGTGTTGGAACTCAGGCGGGTCGAGGGGAAGAAAGCCCGGGCGGGTGCCAACGCCGTGGAGGCCAAAGCGGCTTTGGCGCTTTTGGGTGATTGGGTGGAGGAACAACGAGAGCGCCCGGCGGAACTGGCCTCCAGTTTCGGTCTGCTCTCGCCTTTTCGGGATCAGGTGGATCTTTTGGCCAAGCTTTGCACCGAGCGGCTGGGTGCCGCGGCCATGGAAAGGCACGACCTGCTCATCGGTACGGCCTATTCGTTCCAGGGTGAAGAGCGGGACCGCATGATCTTGAGTTTTGCCGTGGATGCCGAAAGTTCCGCCGGGGCCGTGCGCTATCTCAACCGGCCGGACGTATTCAACGTGAGCATCACGCGGGCCCGGGACCGGCAGGTGATCTTTGCCAGCCTGGATTCCAAAGACGCCCCTTCAGGCAGCCTCTTGCAACAGTATTTGCAATTGGCCGGCGATGGGCCCGTCACGCGGAAGGTCCAAGGAAAGCACGAACTGGCCGACGCCTTCGGCGAAGAGGTGGCCAAGGCCTTGTCCGCCGAGGGCCTCACCATCAATCCGGCCTTCCCCCTGGCGGGCCTGGAATTGGATTT
>JAUVAM010000581.1 GCA_030591745.1 Deltaproteobacteria bacterium | reverse complement strand
TCGGTCCCGCCGTGGCCGTCGTGCAAAGGGAGAGCGCCAACAGGACCGCAAGGCCCCGGATCTCCCAGCTGCACCTGTACTGCTTCGTCGAATCAGCAGATTCGGTCCTCGACGTGGAGAGACCACGCCTCCGGCCGAATCTACTGCTCCTCCTTGCATTACAGGCACATCTGGAAGCCCGGGCTGCTGGGGTAGGCGATCTGGGAAGACAACTTCCAGCTTTCCTTTTCATGTGTCCCTCTCGCTTCATCAGAAACCAGCCTCGAAAACAAACAGGCCGCCGAAAACCCAAGCGCCGTCGAAGGCCTGCCTTTCGGTGAAGTCATCATCGGCGAAATACGTAAAGCCGTTGGCCGAATCCAGACCCTCGAAATTGTAATCCGCCCGCAGCAAGCGGCCGGCCAAACGCAAATCGATGTACTTGAACATGCCCATCAGTCGCCCGTCGCCGGCCAACCAACCCAGACAGAGTTCCAGGCTTGACCACCAGGCCCAGTAAGAACTCAGGCTCCGGTCCGCGCTCCAGTAAGCACCAGGGGGACCCGCCGGATAGTCGTCACGGTAAAACGACGCCCGGGTTTGGTGGTAGGCCCCGCCGACAAGCCCCAAGCGAACATGGTTTCCCATCCTTTGCGACCAGCCGATCAAGGCCCGACTTTGTTCAACCCGCCAGGAGCCCGAGCCCCTGCCGATGCCCAGTTCGAGCACGGAACCCCATGCGGGAATGGCTTTGCGCAAACGCAGCATGGAAGCCCAGCGAACACGTTCGGCTGGATGCCGTTCGGCCTCCGAGCGGGGCGTGTCGGCCGGCGCATCGAGCAGGTCTTCGGCCCGATGACTCCAAAGAGACACCAGCCGATAGGGGTCTTGCAAAAAGCCCGACTCGACCCGGCCGAGCACTTCCAAACGCAGGTTCCAGCCAGGGACCCAGCCTTGCTCCAGGGCCAAGTAGAAAGCATCCGATTGGGCCTTCGAATCCACGGCCTCTTCAGCGGGGTGATGCTCGGTGCCTACTTGCAAGGCCTGACGCTTGTGGCGATAGTCGACCTCGATCACGGTGTCTCGCCTCAGCACGGCGGTCCGGGCTCGGATGGATGGCTCGTGCAAATCCCCGTCCCAGGCGTGGCGATATCGGTAGCCCAAGCGCAAAACACTGGTGCCGTCATCATAGACGATGGCCGCGTCCGGTCCGTGGGACAGGCGGTCCAAAGGAACCGGATCCGCCACACCGTCTCGTTTGAAAACCTTGAGCCGGTCCAAGTCGGTGCCGTAGCCGGCCTCTAAGCCCAAGCCCGCCCAGATGTCCACGGCGGTTCTGATTCCGCTCACAAGGTGAGTCGCCTGCACATCGCTGCCTGGTTCCATGCTCATGTCCACCGAGGCGCGAACCGTGTCCACCGGCAAGCTTGAGTCATCCCTGACCGGCGGGGCGTTCGGCGCATCGATCGACCGGGCTGGTCCAAAGCGCATGAGCGGATCGGCCAGGACCTCGCGCGCCGCGGTGCGTTCCGCCGTGCAAGCGCCTTGCAGCAGTCCGGCACAGCAAAGAACGAGGCAAACCCAGCTCAGATGTTTTCGAATGGAATCCAAAAACCGGCTCCCAGGGTCACCGAAATGTTGTTGGTGATGGTTTCGGAGGCCATCAACTGTTGGACATAAATGTGATCCCTGAGATCGACGCGTACGGACATCCAGGAGGTCGAAAAAATCTTGATGCCCAGACCCAGATTGTAAGTCAAACCCTTGGCGCTGCGGCTATCGGTCACGCCCAGACCGGCGCTCAGGTAGATGTCAAAGTGGGGTATGAAGCGATGAAAGAGCATGAACTTGCCGTGAATGGGGTGCCAAACCAGAGCACCCGAATACATCATCGCATGATGGCTTTCCAGCAAGGTGTAGCCTGTGAAATCTTCCACGGGGCCTTGAAGACTGGACGAAAAATGGGCCCAAGCCAGACCGGCTTCCAGGGCAAAATCCTCATTCAGATGAAAACTGTAGCTCAGGCCGGCATAGGGCGCCGTCCCCATCAAGTCGCTGGTGTAAAGGCCCCCAAAGACATGAATCTCATGCCGCAGCTTTTTGGCGAAAAGCCGCTGAGCAAGACCTTTGCGTCCGCCTTGATCTGTCTCGGGCGGTTCCGGGCAGCGGGCCTGCGCGGGCGGTGCCGCAAGGCAGGCCAGCCAAAGGACCATCAGGATCGCGCATTGGGCAATTCTCAACAAAACAGACTCCTCGCGGCCCTTTCGGGCCGATTCAATACGTCAACATCAAACCGCCGAGCAAAGCCACCATGCCCCAGGTCTCGTCGGCGGAAAAAACCATCACCCGCCGCGCGTCGAAGCGCAAAGAGAACCCAGCCTTGAGCGCCAGCATCAAACCGCCGCCCGCCATGAGCATGGGCAGGGTGCGCTCGGCGAAAAGGCGACTTTCTCGATGGGGCAGGGCGGTGGCACCTCCGCCGCCCACGGCGGCAAAGGGCACCAAAGAGCGCCAGGGACCGAAGGACACGACCAACTCGGCCCCATAGAGACTCAGACTGCCCAAACCCCCCGATGACTGACTGGCCAAAAGTTCAAAGGCGTAATGTCGACTCGGGGCATAACCCAGGCGAAGGGCGAAATAGCCATCCCTATCCAAAGCGCCGCCCGAGAAACCAAATCTCAGACCCCCGTCGCCGATGGGGCTTTTGCCAACGACGTTTTGCCGCAACCAACCCCGGGCGCGAGCCGTTGCGCCTTCGTCCACCACCTCAAAGGGCCAGACCAATTCGGACAAGACCCAACCACTGACGCCCCGGGCCAGACGAATACGATACCAGGCACCGTCCGGGCTGCGATCCAGGGCTTGATAAACTTGTCCTTTTCCAACCCGGCCCAATTCCTGATACGAGCCCCCAGGCCCCGCTCTGACGGGGACCGAAGTGGCCATGACCCGAAGTTGAACATCCCGGGCCGAGTAATCAGCAGCTTGAACCAGACCAGGCCACAAAAACACACTCCCCACCAGCAGCAGCCTCAAGGCCCAAGTCATGGCCCAACCCCGGCGAGCCAATCCAAAAGCATCTGTCGGCTTGCGGCATCGAGCGCATCACCACCAGGATGCTCGGCTTCATCTCCATCCGCCCAACGAAACAAAACACTGGCCGTCGGGTTATCAAAGTTCACCCGCGACAAGACCGTGTAGTAATCGGAGCGAAAGGGCTCGGGCAAATCCAAGGGATGCGCAATCTCGCTATCCGAAGGCAAGGCCTCCGCCGTATGCAAGGGAAACAAAGCCGAACGCGCATGGCATTCGGTCGCGGCGCAGC
>JAUVAM010000178.1 GCA_030591745.1 Deltaproteobacteria bacterium | reverse complement strand
TTGAGCCCTTTTTCACGAGCAAAGACCTGGGTACGGGTCTGGGCTTGGCCTCGGTGAGTCAAATCGCTGAAGCCCATGGAGGCGTTGTGGAGTTGGGTCGGTCCGAAGCGGGTGGCGCTGAGTTTATCTTCCGTCTGCCAGGGAGTTGACATGAGCGAAATATTGATTGTGGACGACGAGCGCAGCATGCGCGAGTTTCTTGAGATTTTTTGTCAGCAGGATGGATGGAGTACCCGATCCGCCTCCGGGGTGAAGGAGGCGCTCAAGCTCTTTGATGACAAAGAGCCCAAGCTGGTCATCACCGATCTGAAGATGAAGGGGCCGGGGGGCCTGGAACTCTTAAAGGCCATCAAGAAACGGAATCCGGCCGTGGAGGTCATCGTCGTCACCGCCTTCGCTACCGATGCCACGGCCATGGAGGCCATCAAGCTGGGGGCCTATGATTACATCCAAAAGCCCTTCCAGGTCGAAGAGATTCGGGTGGTGATGCAGCGTGCTTTGGAGCGGCAGCGCCTGCTTCGTGAAAACGTCACCATGCGGGTCGAATTGACCGGGCGCTATGATTTCTTTGGCATGGTGGGGCGCAGCCCTCGTATGCAAGAAGTTTATCGCCTGATCGAACAGGTGGCTCCTTCAAAATCCACGGTGGTGATCAGCGGCGAGAGCGGCACGGGTAAAGAACTGGTGGCTCGTGCCATTCACTTCCGATCAACGCGCAACAAGGCACCTTTTGTGCCCATCGATTGCAGTTCGATTCCGGAAACCTTGCTTGAGAGTGAGCTTTTTGGTCATCAGCGCGGTGCTTTCACCGGTGCCACCGCGGATCGCAAGGGATTGTTTGAATTGGCCGAGGGTGGGACGGTTTTTTTAGATGAGATCGCCGAGGTGCCTGCCCCGGTTCAGGTCAAGCTGCTGCGGGTCTTGCAAGAGCGAAAGGTAAGGCGCTTGGGCGAGGGAAAGGACAGGCCGGTGGATGTGCGCCTGGTGGCCGCCACCAACAGGGATCTGGAGTCCGAGGTGGCCGAAGGGCGATTTCGAGAAGATCTTTTTTATCGACTCAACGTCATCCGCATCCATCTGCCGGCGCTCAGGGAGCGCCTGGATGATGTGCCGGACCTGGTTCGGCATTTTGTGGCCAAGCTCTGCGCGGAAGCGGAGGACCCTCCTTCCATGGTCCTGGACGAGGCCTTGGATGCCTTGAGGGCTTACGATTTTCCCGGCAACGTGCGCGAACTCGAGAATTTGGTTGAGCGCGCCGTGGCCCTGGGCGGGCACCGCCCCCTGGGCGCGGAGTTGTTCGTCGATCACCTGAAGCGCAGAAGCGCCGAGGTGGATCTGGGGGACCTGGTTTTGCCGGAAGAGGGCATTGAGCTCGATTCGATCTTGGCGGGTGTGGAGCGCAAGCTGATCAATCAGGCCCTTGTCCTCAGTGGCGGAACGAAGAAGGATGCGGCCAAGCTTCTCGGTATTTCATTCAGGTCCATTCGTTACCGCGTTTTGAAATTGGGCATGGAATAGCTGCGTAAATGTTTGCGGCTGCGCAAAAATTGCGGACCTGTGCGTGACGATTCTTGGCATTTTGCGACCAGGCATGATGCTCAATGACGGGCAATACCTTGTTTGTTTGGTCTTTTGTTCTTAGCTTGGCTTTGCTTGCCATGGCATGAATCATGCACTATTATCCTGGCTTAGGGCAAAACAGGAGGTGGACATGAAGCGATCCATTGGACCTTTGGCCAAAGGTTTTACCTTGATCGAGTTGGTGGTGGCCATGGCCATCATCGGCATTTTGGCCGCGGTGGCCGTGGTGGCGCTGCGTTCCTATATCGATTCGGCCAAGACTGCCGAGGTGGCCACCGTCCTGCAAGACATTCGAGAAAAGCAGGAACGCTATTTTCAGACTTACAAGTGTTACACCGAGGATATTGAGTGGACACCCTATGATTGCGGTGATGGCACCAAGCGCACCGAGACCGTCATTTGGCCCGGGATTGGCGACATGGACGACTGGCGCAGCCTGGGGGTGGTGCCTGATGGACCCACTTGGTTTACCTACAGCGTAGAGACCTCCTATAATAATCAATGTCGCTATGTGGCGGGTGCTCCTGGGAATCCGGCAGCCTGGTACACGACCGACATCGTCCTGAACCGGCCTTGGTTTGTGGCTTATGCCTGTGGGGACATGGATCAGGATGGCCTATATCGACATTTCTCTCTCCACAATTCAAATCGCAATTTGTACTCTCAGCCTTCCGAGCAGGATGAGTACTGAGATTGCGGAAGGGAGCGGGAACGTGCCTACACGCCATCTTCGCAGGGCCGGCTTTACGCTGATCGAACTCATGGTGGTGGTGGCCATCGTTGGGGTTTTGGCTGCCGTGTCCATCCCCGTCTTTGTGCGATACATCAAAGACGCGCGGGTGACCGAGGCCGTGTCCAACGTTCAAAGCCTGATGGAAGCCCAGCAAGCCTATTACACTCGCTTCCAGCAGTTTACCCGAGGCCTCCCCTGGTGCCCCGTCTTGTTGCCCACGGGCATCGCCAATCAAGACAACTATGAAACACAGACCTGGCCGGCCGATCCGGACGCAACTTGCGGCGCGGGTTGGACCATCTTGGGCTGGTCGCCGCGTCAGGCCACCGCTTTTCGCTATCGGGTATTCTCGGCCTTCGACGCGCTCGGGGGGCGAACGCAGCATCCCACGGGGGCCGGTGGCATGAATGCGACCCCCGGGATGCCTCTCACCGGCTTTGGCGTGAATTGGCCGACCGAGCTGCCGCCAACGGATAATGCTCGTGTCGTCGATGGGAACCCTATCACAGTTGACATGCAGCCCTGGTGTGCAATCGAAGCCGAGAGCGATACCGACGCGGATGGGGTGATCGTCCTGGTCCGCACCAATTCCATCAACAACGCGGTCTATCGTTGCGATTCGGCAGGCCTTGCGCCGGGACCGAACAGTCCGCCGACTTACTGAGATCGATCTCCGATCAAGGGAGCTTGCATGTTGAAGCGAATGCATATGTTGATTGGTCGGGTGGATGCCGAGCGGGCCATGACCTTGATCGAGTTGATGATCGTCGTGGCCATTGTCGGTGTTTTGGCCGCGGTGGCTATCCCCTCTTATTTCAACCATATTCGCGATGCGAAGGTCACCGAGGTCCACGAGAGCCTGGACAAGTGCTCCAAGGGTGCCATCAAGTTTTATCAGGCGCAGCGTACTTCGGGCACCGGCGTGGTGAGCACGCCAGAACTGCCCGAAGAGGTGGCTGCCCCCCATTGTCCCGAGGGCATAGCCGACCCGGCCGCATTGGACGACAATTCACGTTTTTTCAACCAGGCGAATTTTCCGAATGGCTTCAAGGTGATGCATTTTGAGATTTCGGACGCATCTTACGCTTGCTATGCTTTTGTCCATTTGGGTGCCGCTCAACCCTTGAATGTAGGCGATGGATTTTCTTGCGAGGCCTGGATGGACCTGGACGATGATAATTTGGCCTCTCATTTTACAAAACAGGGGCGCTTCAATCCGACCACTTGGTCATTCCAGGGTGGGGCGGTTTGGCACGACGATGCTTCAGATGACTATTAGTCCCCCCGTTTACACAGTTACATCCATGCGATTCCCGCAGCCATGAGACCGAGCCCGATGAGGGCCGAAAAGGTCAAGACCCACGACCCGTGACGCGAGATCCTGGGGAGTCGAAGACAAGCCATCCCCCAGAGCAGCAATCCCAATGCCGTGAGCAGGGCGCTGATCCAGGTCGGTGGCAATTGAGAAGGAATTTTCAAGATCGGCCCGCCTTGTTTTAGGCAATCTCCCCCGGTTTCCATGTCCAGCAAATGCGCTAATTTTTGGACCTGGGCATCTTTCGGTGCGGCGCATCGGGCCAAGTGGGCGCGCTTTTTGGCCAAATCAAGATCCTCGAGATCGAAGGCCAGACGGGACTGCCAGATGGCGTGCCAGGCTAGTACTTTTGCAAAACGCAGGTCTCGGCTGCCATCGGCACAGGCCCAAAGTGACGGGCGTGCTTTTTCCTCGTCAAGCGAGGCGCCATGAATCCAAAGCAGTCCCCAAAATCGCCCCTGGCGGGCAACCTCAGGCTGCAAGTGCGGTCCCGCATCCATGGCCAAAGGCCGCAGCGCGGCAAGTTTGTCCAAGACCCGGACTTGCAGACCGCTGCTGTCGGGCAGGACCCGTCTCAACTCGGGGTGCTTTACAAAGAGGGACTCGCGCAGAGCCTGGTTGTCTAAGTCCCTCAAGTACAGGACCAGCACATCTTGTCGCAGCCCATGTACCGATTGGAGGTACTCCAGCATGAAGACCAGGTTGAAGTCGGCCAAAAGTACAATGCCGCCTTCGGGCACGGCCTCAAGACTGGCTTTGGCCCAGGAGGTGCCGGCGTAACACGAAGAGCGATCCGCTCGAAGCAGTCCGGGTGCCTGAGTCACAAGGGTTGCCAAAACCAGGACCAGGGTCATGGGGGGCATCCAGTGGCGCAGTTTTTGTAGTGCCGTGGCGATCGTGGCCAGGCCGGAGGCGCTAAGGGTGGTCAAGAGGATGAAAGCGGGCAAGGCGTAGCCGCTGACGTCGGGGTTGTCTAAGCGGAAAGACTTTTGCAACAGCAGGGAGCTTGCGTTGATGCCGAGAGCCAGGACAAGACCCAGCGCCAGGCGAAATCGGCGTCTGCCAAGTAAGTAAAGCGACGGCAGGGCCAAGAGAAACAGACCCCAACCCGAGCCCTCGGCCAGCAGGGCCAAATAGCGAGGCAGGCCTGCTGCGGCAGCCCTTGCTTCGGCGGTGAAGCTGGCTTGGAATGTTTGGCCTGAGACGATCGACCACAAGCCGCCGAGCTCTTGTGGATTTCCCCAGCGCAGGTCGCTTGCGCCATGGATCATCAGGGGAAGTAACAGCAAGGGCGCCGCGCCCAGCAAGCCGGCCAGGCCATGCCGAAGCAATCGGCGGGGAGGCCACCAAAGCTTGGCGAATTGAGCCTTGCTCATCATGGCCAGCATCAGCCCCAGCAAGGCCAGCACCATGGGGCCGTGGACCGCAAGGCCCATGCCCAGCAGAGCGCTTACGCGCAGGGCCTGGGTGAGCTGTTTTTGTTCATCTTGTTTTTGTTCATCAGGGTCCTCCAGGCTTAGACGGAGAAGCTGATGCAGGCCCGCGGCAAAGAGGAGGCAGGCCAGACCATAGACTTCCGCACGCGCGAGTTGCCCCAAGAAGGCCGGCGAGATAGCCAAGGCCAGGCCAAGGCCCAGGGCGTTCATGTCGCGTATCCACGCGGATTTTGGTCCCAGAGCTTGCCAGATATGTTGCAGGCTGCGGGTCAGCAAGCCTCCAGCCCCGGCCAGACAGAAACCGGAGAACAAGAGCACCAGGGTGTCGGCCTGTCCGCCAGGCCAGGCAAAGAGGGGGTGGGCGAGCAACTGGGCCAATGGGGAGCCGGGGGGGTGGAAGATGCCCAGCCTTCGGGCCGCATACAGAAACTCGGGGCTGTCGAGCCAGTCGGGGAAGGGAAAGGCGAAGAGCACCGTGATGAGGGTTGTGGAGGCGAAGACCAGCAAGGCCGGCCAAAGCGGAAGACCTCTGTTCGGGTTTGCTGTCGGCATTGTGCCCGTGGTCGATCGACTAAGTCAGATCGCGACGCGAGAAGATCCAGGCCGAGAAAAAGATCAGGGCGCCCAGATAAGAGAATCCGTAGAGGCTCAAGGTGAGGACTTGCTCCCAGGGCAGCTCGATGCCATGCACAACCCGAGCACCCACATTCAGGCTCGCCAGGTCAGGCAAGCCATAAGTCAGGGCCACAAGCAGGGCCTTAGGTGCCAGGGCCTCGGTCTTTCCCGACAGGGTCTCAAGCCAAGGCATGGAGCGACCTACCACGAAGACGCCGAAGGTGAACATGCCGCTCAAGACAGGTGAGCTGAAGGAAGCGAAAAACAAGGCCAAGCCCGCAACGACCAGGACTTCGACCAGGGCCAGCCAGAGGGCCTTGAACAGCAAGGCACTGGGCGGAACGCCTTCCGAGACCAGCAGCAAGATCAGCGCGCCGGCGATGCAGGTGACCCCCGTTAGCAGCGTGATGGAAAGACCCAACTGGCGTCCAAGCACGTATTTCCAACGGGGATTGGGCCGGGTCAAGACCACATAGATGCTTTTGCGTTTGATCTCCTGGTGAATTTGGCTGACGCCCATCAAGATGGCCAGGAGCACGCCGAATGCGGATACGCAAAACAAACCCCAGTCGGTGATGACGCGAATTCTTTGATCGAGGGAAAGCGCGGCAAGCAGCAGGGCGGAGCCCAAGAAAGCCACAGCCAGAAGGACGATGCCCAGCAGGGTGCGGTTGCGGATACTCTCACGAAAAGTGGTGGCGGCGATGGACCAGATGGCGCGCATTCAGTTGTCCTCCGCTTCATCTTGCATGGTGCGGATGAATACGTCTTCTAAGGATGTTTGTCTGCGGTTGATGCCGTGGAGTCGGTATCCTTTGTCCCGCAGCCACCCCAGCAGATCTTCGGGACGCTGTCCTTCGTTCAGGCACAGCAGGCTGTCTTTGCCCGCCGGGCTGACCGATTGACATTTCTCGGCCAGGACTTGGTCTTCCAGGGCCGCGATGCCTTCGAGCAGGATCTCGAAGGGGGCGTGTTTGTCGGTCAGCAATTCGTTCAACTCGCCCTGCCGAATCAGTCTGCCCTCGCGCATCAAGGCCACCCGATGGCAGACCGCTTCGGCTTCGGCCAGCACATGGGACGAAAAAAACACGGTTTTTCCTCTGCTGCCCAACTCATGGATCAGATCCTTGACCGCACGGCGACCCATGGGATCCAAGCCGCCCATGGGTTCATCCAAAATGTACAGATCGGGGTCGCCGATCATGGTCTGGGCCAGACCCACCCGCTGCAGCATGCCTTTGGAGAACTTGCGCATGGGGCGTTTTTCATCGGGGTTCATGCCCACGAGCTCCAAGAGCTCGGGGATGCGGCGGCGCGACGTGGCTCGATCCAGGCCCGCCAAATTGCCCATGTGGAGAAGAAATTCCGAGGGCCTCAGGTAGTCATAGAAATCCGGCAACTCGGGCATGTAGGCCAGCCGCGCCCGCGAGGCAGCAACCCTGACGGATTGGCCGAAGATCTGAGCTTGTCCCTGGTCGCTTCTAAGTAGGCCCACGAGAATTTTGATGGTGGTTGTTTTGCCCGCTCCGTTGGGTCCGAGGAATCCGAAGATCTCCCCGGCTTGGATTTCCAAGTCCAGCCCTCGCAAGGCTTCGGTGCGCTTGCGGCGCAGGCCGATGCGGAAGGTCTTGGTCAGTCCTTGAAT
>JAUVAM010000592.1 GCA_030591745.1 Deltaproteobacteria bacterium | reverse complement strand
GGTTGTACCAGGCCGCGAAGGTGGCTCGCAGAAAATAGGCCACTTCAGCGCATTCCAACACCGGCGCGGGGATGGTCTTGCCCTGGGGGTTGGTGATCTCGAGGGTCTTATAATAGCCGTCCTCGGTATCGATCTTCGGCATGCTGGCAATCCAGAGGGCGTACTTGTCGTTCCAGTTGAGCCCCGAGTTGGCGTCCCAAGCCAGGCCCGATTGCCGCGCCGCGGCCGTGTCCGTGTCGCCCCAGTCGTTGTATACCGGCCAAACCGCCGTGCTCGAAGAATCGGCGCTGGTCGGAATAGCCGGCGAATTGGATACGCGGTCGGCCTTATCGAAGTCACTGTCGAGAAAGAAATCACCGAAAAACTCAACTTCTTCCTGATCACCCGAAGAACAGCCCACAACCAAACCCAGAGCCGCCAAAACCAACGTCACCCCAAAAAGCCGCTTGAACATAGTCACTCCTTCCAGAAATGCATTCGCATCCTGTATAATCTTCCGAAGTCAGCAGTTTAGCGCGAAGTGATGCAAAGCGTCAAGACTCGTTCTCAAAACGCCCGTGTTCGACTCGGGCCTGCACTCATCTCTCCATCTCCTGTGCTACAGTCACCGGGCGAATCGGCACAATTTGCTTATTTGGAGACGAGATCATGGCCAAATGCGATGTTTTTTTGAAGTTGGATAAGACTCGATATCGCCAACCGGAAGAAATCACAGGGGAAGTCAAGGTAGAGGCCAAGGAGGACTGTGAGTGCAAGGGTCTCACATTAGAATCCACATGGAAAACCTCGGGGCTGGGTGATCTGTGTACGGGCATGGGACCTGGACAGAAGTTGTTTCAGGGTCCCTGGAAAGCTGGCCAACAGTACAGTTACCCATTTCGCCTTACGATCCCTCCAGGACCATGCTCCTATGATGGCAAGGAAATTCATCTGGGATGGACGCTTGAGGCCAAGGCCGACCTCCCTTGGGCCATCGACGCCAAGGATGAAAAGGATTTCGGGGTCGCTCCGGGTCCTGTCGACAATTACTTCGCGGGAAGAGCATATCGTCCCCCCAGCCAGCAGCCACTGACTCGGAAAAGAGACCTTTGGATCATGGGCGGAACGTTCGTGGCCTGTTTGGCATTCATGAGCATGCTGCATCATTTGATCCATTGTGATGTTTCAGGCCTGCGTTTTTTCTTCGAGCTGGTGGGTGTTTTGGGCGGCGTTTTCCGGGCAATCTACGGCCCTCTCATGAGGTTCTTGGCCATCCAAAAGACAGGCAAGGTCTCGGTGCGACTGGACTCCCACGTGCTGAATCCGGGAGAGGAGCTTGTGGCAACGGTATGGGTACAAAGTGGGCAAGACATTCTTGGGAGTCAGGTGGAGGCGGAGTTGGTGGCCGATGAATGGGTCACATCCTCCTCCACCACAGGCTCGGAGGATGGGCGCAGTCAATCGACAAAGACGTATCAGGTTTATATAAGAAAAGCAGTCCAGGAACTCAACCAAACGAAAAAGGGACGAAGCAGGTCTTCAAGGAATGTAATACGCATGATGATTCCTCCCGAAGGGCCTCTGACTTTGGATACTCATAGCAATTCGGTGAAGTGGTTTTTGAGAGTACGCTTGAACATTCCCGAATGGCCTGATTGGAAGCAAGAGTACAGAGTGGTGGTGCGTCCTTCCAAGCAAACCTAAGGCAGGCCGGTGGTGCGCACGTCGCCCTTTTTGCTCAACTCGTCGAGCAGGGAGGTCATGCGCTTTTCGAACTCGGCGAGCGCCAGGTCCTTTTTCACCTGCTCGCGCAGCTCTTCAAAAGAGCGCAGTGGGCCGTCTGCTTTCGATACCACATAGAGCAAATGCACCCCCATGGGGCTCTCGACCGGCTGGGAGACCTGTCCGACGGACAAGCCCCCGATGGCTTTTGCGAAGACCGGCAGCATGTCGGCGGGCTGCATGCGACCCAGGAGACCCCCGCCCTGCTTGCCATATTTGGCCACGGCGGCATCCCATTTCAGAGTCTTGTCCAGCTCAGCCCGCAGCGCCTCATCCTGCTGAACCGGTGTTTTGCCCCCTGCGTCTTCCTTGAAAACGATGTGCGCCAGCTCCACCTCGCCCGCACCGGAATACTTACCTTTCAGCTTTTCGTAGTGGGCACGAAGCCCCGCCTCGTCCAGCTGAATCCCAAGCTTGATACGCTCATGCAGCAGCTCGATGAGCATATTGCGTTGCAAATTGGCCATCATCTGCTCTTCGTCCATACCACTGGAGGCCAAAAAAGTCGCCAGCGCCTGTTGCCCGCCGCCCTGATTCACCAGCACCTTGGCACGAGCCTGCAAATCTTCCGTCGACACGCTCAAACCCAGACTAAAAGCATGCTGGATCATCAGTTCGTCCTGAATCATTTTTTGCAGGATTTGCCTTTCCAGCTTCTGCTGGTCGGAGGCGCTCAAGGCCCCACCCCTGGCCAAGCTTCGCTCGGCATGCCGCAGGGTTCCCTCGTAATCCCGCCGCAAGAGATCCACACCGTTGACCCGCGCCACCACGGCCCCTTGAGGGACCGGGGCCTGAGCCGTCTCTTTCACAAGCGGCACGTCAGTGACGGTGACATCTGACGCGGCATCTGGCGCAAGCGGTTTGGACTGTTCCGTGCAAGCCAACAAAACCAAAGCACCCAGCAAGACAAACCCAAGTCCTAAACGTTTGTTTTTCATATCTTTTACCCTCCACCCCCCATCCCGCCATCAGCAGCAGGGGCCCGATGCTTGCATCCACGCCCGCCTCTGTCAAGCGGGCAAATAGAAAGGCTTGCTTCGTTAATATGGGACCAGTATATTGGTTTCCCAACCACAGGGAGAACCTATGGCCACCAAAGCATACATTCTTATCGAAGGAGCCGCAGGCACAGTGCCTGGCATCCTCAAACGACTGAACACCATCGAGGGCGTCAAGCAAGCCCACGCGGTCACCGGGCAATACGATATCATCGCCCTGGTAGAGGCCGACGACATCAACGCGGTGGGCAAGATCAGCTACTCTCAAATCCAGATGATCGAGGGTGTAATCCGCACCATCACCTGCAACGTCATCGAGCTGGAGTAGTACTAAGAAAACGCAGGGGGAGCAGGAGCACGCACATGCCATCACAGGCCTATATCCTCATTGAGGGAGCGGCGGGCAAAATTCCCTCCATCCATCGACGCGT
>JAUVAM010000135.1 GCA_030591745.1 Deltaproteobacteria bacterium | reverse complement strand
TCCAGGTCCAAAACAAACGAAATCCCTTGCGGTGCCAACGGGCCACGGTCTCCGGTTGGACGATGTGCAAGGTCTCGGCCCAGCCTTTCCATGACCTCGAAAGACAGACCCAGAACAGACGATCCAGATTATCAAGCCGAGGCCTGGGACGGACGCGCTTGAGGATAGCGAGCTATTGGCGCAATGCGAGGTTCTCCAGGGCAAGGTCTCGGCGGCTTTTCAAGAGCGAGGCAGCGGTCGCAAGTAGGGTTCTTAATGGCGTGAGCATATCAGGAGATGATTTGCACCTTGACCCGAGAAGGGTCAACGATTTCGTCTTTGACGAGGATTGGCCGCGGACAATTTGCGCAACCGATGAAGACCTCGGACAGACCACTTGCGGTCTGGGTGCTTGCGAACACACGGTGGACAACTGTGTAGACGGCGTGGATCAGGTCTGCGATCCGATGGAGGGTGCGGCGACCGAGCTCTGCGACGGCATCGACAACGACTGCGACGGTTTGACCGACAACCTGGACGCCGACGGGGACGGATATTCAGCCTGCTTTGACGACTGCGACGACACCGACCCGCAGGTCAACCCGGGCATGGAGGAAATCCCTGGCAACGGCATCGACGACGACTGCAATCCCGACACCCCCGACAATGCACTGCCTGTCTTCGAGCAGGCCCTGTGCGTGGACGTCCTTCTTGACCTGAGGAACAACGCCCTGGTCGCAAGCTACGATCCGGCCGACATGAGCCTGGGCGAGCAAGCCCAGGCCTTGTCTCGCGGCCACGTACTCATGCGCAACGGTTCCTCTTTGGCCGGCGACCTGGTGGTCTGGGGTGATCTGAGCATGGGCACCAACGCGCAGATCACGGGCGACGTCTGGCTTGGCGGAGAGTCCTATCTGGACAAGAAAGCCTGGATAGGCGGCGAGCTAAACGAGCTGATGGTCATGCCGCCTCTATGCGGCGGCACCTTCGACTTCACCACGGCCTTGCTGCAAGCCTCGCTCATCAACGACAACGCGAAGCTTTACGCCGATCCGAACATCAGCACCTACCTGACCCCCGACGGGGCCTTGGAGCTACCCACCAACGCCCAGATATTCCTATCCTCGGGACGCTACTACCTGAGCAGGCTAACGCTTCTAAACAACGCCGAGCTCATCGTAGAGTCCGGTGCCGAGGTGGAGCTCTACGTGGAAGGCGAAATCCTGCTGCGCAACAACGCCTCCTTGCACAACGGCCCCGATCACCCCGAGCATCTGATCATCCTCAGCGGAGCAAGCTCGGATGCAAACGAGCAGGTAATCATCCGCAACAACCTTGAGCTGGGCCTGTATCTCTATGCGCCCATGGCCGACATCGACTTGTCCAACAACGCCGGCATCTACGGCGGCATCATCTGCCGCAGCCTGGAACTAGGCGACAACTCAGAGATCCTGCAGCCTCGGGTCGGGAACTAGGGAAAGGGGAGCCCAAATGAACTTCAAACAAAAGTCGGCATCAATCACCGCCCTTTCCTGTCTTCTCCTACTCGGGCTGCCGTCCACACAAGCCACAGACCTCTCGGCCGTCCCGACTGCCACAACGCGCCTGTTAATTAGTCGTGACGCCCAACTCACCAAGTTCGCGCAAACCAACCTGCGCCTCGAACAACTGGACAGCCCCCTCGCCAAAGCCCGGCTGGAAGCCGAACTGGCTCGCTACCAGGCCTTCATAGACCACAGCCTTCCCTTGATCGAAGCCATGTCCGCAGGCGTCTTAGACCCCAACCAGTCCACGGATCTCCGCAACTTCATCGCAACCCTGGAAGGCCCCGAACCGCCGATCCTCGGCTCAACGACATTGCCCTACCAAAACCTGGCGGCAGCCCAGCGCCTGCCCTTAGAAGAGCCCAACTTGACCCCCGCCTACAAAGGCGGCAACAAGGACCTGCAACCAGCAGACCGCCAGGCCAGCCCCACGGCCCCGCTTTCTCAGGCCATCGTGAACAAAGCCAGAGAACTCAACTGGAATCCCGTCAACATCTTCGACTACGTCTACAACTATGTGGGTACCGAGTGGTATCATGGGAGCATGAAAGGGGCGGAACAAACCCTGCTCCAGGGTTCCGGCAACGACTCAGATCAAGCAGCCTTGCTGGTGGCCCTATTGCGAGCATCAGGCTATCCGGCCCGGTTCGTGGTCGGCGTGGGCCGCTTACTCGATCTGGACCGAGCGCCTCTTGTTTTTGGCGTCGAGAACACCCAGCAGGTCTTACAGCTTCTACAGCGAGCAGGCATCCCCCACGCCCAGGAGTTAAGCGCCGGCAAACTATCCAACATCCGCTTCGAGCACGTCTGGGTCGAGGCCTACCTCCCCTTTACCGACTACCGAGGCAGCGCAATGGAAGAAGGCGGCGAGCTCTGGACGTCCATGGACACCAGCCTCAAAGCCGCCGGCTACGAACTCAACGAGCCCCCACCCCTACCCGAGGCCCTCGACCTAACAAGCATCTCAGAAAACTACCTACAAGCCGATCGTCCCGAAACGCCGCTCGAATTCTTGAAGGCCGAAATCGAGGTCTTACTGGACGCAACACAAGCCGATCACACTTACGAAGATCTCCTCCAGACCCGAGCACAAAAGCCCCAGCACCTAAACATCCTGCCCTCGGGCCTACCCTTTCTCGAAGCGCTTGTGACTTCAGAGTCCACCTCCCTGCCAGAACGCCTCTTGCACCAGGTCAAGTTCACAGCCTACGACGCCGTAAACCCCAGCCAGGTATTTTTCGAGCTGACCTTGCCGGCCCACCAACTCAGCAACCGTTCCATCGCCCTACGCTACGAGCCCGAGACCGTCGAAGACCAGGAGATCATCAACTCCTTCGGCGGCCTGGGTGCCACCCCGGCCTACCTCATCAGATTGCGCCCAGTGCTAACCGTGGATGGACAACGCCTGGCCATCGGCACGGCCGGTCTGCCCATGGGTGCCGACGCCCGCTTGAGCGTCGAGCTTGCAGGCCCCGCGGGCACGAAGCGCTTCATCAACGAGTTGGTCGTGGGCAACCTCACGGTCATGGCCCTCGTCGCGGGCAAGCCCATATTGGCCGAGCCGCTAGCCCTGGAGCAAAAAGGAGCCGAGCGCATCTACTTCGACGAGGCCTTGATGTACCTGCTTCGCTGGCAGGCGGCCGAGAAAGAGCTCGCCTCTTTGCTGCGCCTGAAGCTCTTGCACCCCGCGCCCCAGGTTGTGACTCTTGGCGGTGTAGTCCAGGTCAACCAGGTGCTGGGCGTGCCCCACGAGTTCATCTGGAAGGGTGCCTTCGTTGACGCGGACCTCAGACAAGTGGAGCTGGTCGGAGAAATTGCTGCCAAGAAACACTTCATGGACCTAAGCGGCCTGCAAGGCTCGGTCTTAGAAGACCGAATCTTGCGAGAAGATTTGGGCGTCGACTCCATCTCAACAGCAAGACTGTTGGCAATGGCCAACAACCAGGGCATCCCCCTGCTCACCATCGACAGCTCAAGCATAGACACCCTTTTACCCAGCCTCCCATTCGGCACCAAGGTCAAACAGGACATCCGGGACGCCGTGCAGCAAGGCCAGCAGGTGCTGGTGCCCGACAGGATGCTGACGGTCGGCGTCTGGTCCGGCGTGGGCTACATGAGAACAGATCCCCTGACAGGCGAGGCCGGCTGGATGCTTAGTGGAAGCATCGCTGGGGCATACACGATAGTGGATCGCGAGTCATGGCCTGGACCCTACTACATGATCCTCGCCCACCAGTTGGTAAGCGCGCCCAACTACGACAGCAACGCAGCCCGGGCCATCGCCAAAATCCTGGCATCCGACAAACAAAAAGCCACGGTGGGTGCATCCATTCAACTCAAGGTGCTGGTCGTCGACTCTGACCAAAAGCCGGTCGACGGGGCAGAGGTTAGTTTCACGGTAATGGCCGGCGGCGGCAGCCTGGCCCAGTCCACGGTCCTGACCGACGTCATCGGCATCGCCACAGTCACACTCACCCTGGGCACAAGTACCGCGGAAAATCCCATCTACTTGAACGGCGATCCTTGGACAGTGCAGGCGGGCCTGAACGTGGTGGACGCCTTTTTGACTTCCAGCGGCACTCACCTCAAAACCCCCTTCACGGCCATCGGCATGCCGGACAAAACAGCCGCCCGGCTTGTCGACCGGACGATCTCCAACCTGGGTGGCCGGGTCCTGTCCTGGGGCGGTTGCCCTGAGATGATCGTATTGGACCCTCACGACAACCCGGTCTCCAATGTAGACATACGGGTCTTTGCCAATGCGCCCATCATGGTTCCTGACGGCGTGCTCTTCGATCCGCGCCCCGGACTGATCGTCAGCATGGAAGACTTTTGTGCCGAGGCTCGACCCAACTACGACGAGGCGCAGGCTTTGTGCAACGCAAGCACCTTTCAGCAAATGCAGCTCAGGTCCAGCATCACGCGGGCCACCTTCTGCACGATCATGAGCGGCTCGCCCGGCGGCCACTACATCTTCGATGTCCAGGCGGACGTCAGGGGGGACGAGAGTTACAGCGAGAACCTGAGCTACGACATCCAGGCCTATTTCAGCGAGCTTCAAAGCAGCATGGGCAAGCTGTGCAACATGGGCGAGTCCATCGAGTCCCACTGCGTGGGCAAGGCGGGCACGACCGTGCGCCTGCCCATCCGCCAACACTTCATCGTGCGCGACCAAGAAGACCAGGGCGAGCGGGAAGACTTCTGCGGCGGCGCGACGAACTGCCCGGTGCTCAGCTTGCTGGATAGTTACTTCACGACCCGTCAGGTGGAAGACCGGCTCATTCAAGCGGCACCCGTGGGCGCGCCGGACATCCCCGTCCCGGTGGAGTACCGGGACAATGGCGAGAGTGACTTGCTTATCGACATGCCAGCTACCCCGGGCAGCTATGAGTACGACTGGTCGTCGACGGCCTCGACGCCGGTGGAGCGCTGGGGCGGCACCTGCGACGGCTGCTACGCCGAGCCCTTGCCCTGCTTCGTCAACTTCTACCCCAGCACCTCGCCCTACACGCCGAGACATTCACTCATCAAATGCCACAGCGTGGGATTTGAGTTCTACAAAGAACCCTATTTGTTTAACTTGGACGACTACGGCTTCACAACCTCCGATCATGATATCGAGTTCCAAATTCTGCCGACGGATTACCAACCGGATTTGCCCATCATGGAGGTCTTCTACGAAAACGGCTCCGACGAGGTGCCGGTGTTCTACACCAGCGTAAACACAGGCCAGAGTTCGGTCACAATCGGCCAAGGCACCTATTTCGACATCACCAAAAGCTATTGGGCACGAATCATTCTCAACCCCAGCATGCCCCACGAGATCAAATCAACGCCAGTCGAACTCAGCTTCTACTCTGCCAGCGTGAATCTGCGCGCCTTTCATCCAGGCACGGTGGTGGAACCAGGCGAAGAGATCAGCGAGTACGACGAGGAAAATCCCGAAAAACTGGTCATGTACGTCAACAGCAACAAGAACGAACTGACCGGAGAGCGTGATTTCAACGATGACGTGGTCGACGCTTCGGACTCTGACATCGTCAAGCTGGTGCTAAAGCAAGTGGACGAAGACAAAATCCAGACCGGCATGGTGAGCTTTTCTCTTGAGCCGCAAGCACTGTTCAAAGTCTACGACGAAGACCTGCAACCCGTCCCGGTGGCAGAACTCATGAATCTATCCACATCAGCCCCACCAAACCTCAATATCAAGGATGGAGACGTCACGCTCTACATCGAAAGCATGGGGCCGATCTACGGTGCCGAGGTCAAGTTGAGCATTTTCGACGCAGACGGGATGGAGATAGTCTCTGATCGGGTGCAGCTCACCGCAGTGTTTCATACGGAGGATTACCATGAGGCTGTGGCCAAGTATGCTGACAAAGCCTACAAATGCATCAAAGCCAAACCGGTCGATGGGGGTATTGTTGATGCTAGCAGCGTAAATGACGAAGGATGCGAAAAATTCCGGTCCATCTGGGAATGGGTTGATCCAGGATATGTATCACAAGTAAACAAAGAAGACGCGAGTGACTACTGGACTCACAGGTATGAGAAGTATGAATACAGAGGTGAAGACAAGAGTTCATGGTTCATGATCCTCAAAGAAGACGCAAGCGCCCATGAAGGTATCAGGGACATTTTCAATTCACCTTCATCGTACGGAATCGAAAGAGAGAATGCTAACCGAGTAATCCAGCATCGTGCCGTACTAAATCTACTGGAGCGATGCAACTTGCCAGATGATTACCTCTGCCTCCTTCCTCCAGGAGCATTTACAGGCGCGGATGTCTTCGATAAAGCATTCGAGGGTAAAGTTTTTGCGCTTGCCGGCGATTCAACTAATCATCTACCTAAAGATGGCAAGTACTACTTAGAAGGGTTTTACATCAATCTATCCTTTGAATACAAAAAACCCGAATCGTTCACGCTGGGGAGTTGGATCTACTTGAGAAACAACTGCACAATTTTACCCGATGGCAATCGATCATTCCAAGGCGAAAACCTCATCCATTTAGAATCAAAAACTTGTCAAACATGCGATGGGACCCTTGGGACATTCTTTTTTGATGGAGATGAAAATTGTGAGTATAACCCACTGAAATCAATCGGCAGCATTTCAAATGCATCGAGATGTATGGAGGAAAACCAATTTTACGGGCACAATTTTGGCAAAAAGACTCTGCGTGGTTTTGTCGAGCACCTCGCAAGTGAGACCCACGGCAAGCCGAATTATATAATCCACAAACCCGCCTTTGGGATAAGATTTTCTGAAAAAACTGTTGATTTCACTACACTGATTAAATCGATTTTGAAACATGATCGGAGCGATCCATGAAAAGCAATATCATAAGCACATCGTTCTTGTTTTTCGTCATTACTGGAATCATGGCATCCTGTGATGCCGGCAATCAGCCTCAAACAAAAAGAAGCGAACAGAAAACATTGGCAGAAATGGAAGAATATTCTGAAGGCATTAAATATCTCGAAAAGGTTGGTCTTGAGACTCTAGTAAAGACAATGGAACGGCTCGATAAACTCCCAGAAGATGAGCTCGATCTGGAGATTGAAACTATGTACCGCACTCGCAATTTGAGCCACCACTCCTATAGCTACCAAGACCCAAGATTCATGGACTCAATATGCAGAGCAACCATGAAGCTAAAGATGAAAAATGTCCTCCTATCCCTGTTCCGCAAGATGAATGGTGAAAAGTACAGGGAAGAATTCATGCGTCTTTGCCTCGGAAGTGGAGAGAGATCTTTTGTGGAGGAACTACAGAGGAAATGGGCCAAGTCCGTTGATTTCAAGAAAAAGCGGCACCTGATTAGCCTGGTTGGACATCTAGATGATCCCAGAAAAGAGGCGAAGAAGGTCATCGCCGATCCTTCCTTTGGCATCCAAGCGAGATGCATTTCAATGGACATACTTGCCCTCAATGGCTCCCTGGAAGACTTGGATTTCCTTAAGAAGTACTTCAGTCATCTAGACTCCCAAAAAGGGACAAATATGAATTCTAAAGAAAAAACTCATGTTGCCCCATCACGTGCTTCTGATGCTAGTCCCATCGTCCAAGAGAGAAAATGCGCCAAGGAAGCTGCAAACTTTCTTGTCAGACGGCTAAAAACACAGAAGGAAAAATTGTAGCTGTTGTGGTTGTTCAAAACCAATCCGGCGCGTCATTTTGGAGTTGTGGTTGTGGTTGTTCAAAACCAATCCTGTGGTTGTTCAAAACTAAAACGGCGCGTCATTTTGGCGAGGAGGCGTCTTGAATCACTCTGATCGAACAGCCGTCCGTCGAGAAATCACAGATCCATGGTGTAGTTGACAATATGTGGTCAAAAGTGCAAAATACAAAAGACACTATTGACTAGGAGAAGATGCCATGCTTTCTCCGTTTGTCGAGATGACGGTTCGTCTTGCCGCCGCGGCCGACTTGCCGTTCCGGCGCTTTTTGTATGAGCGTATTGACTGGGATGCCAGGCTTTTTGCTTTGGTGGGGTCG
>JAUVAM010000130.1 GCA_030591745.1 Deltaproteobacteria bacterium | reverse complement strand
GGTGTACATATCGTCAAAGGAGGTCATCCATGCGTTGTCGTCGTAGCAGTTGCATAGTTTAATCTCGGCGGCGTCGCAGGAGGTGCAGTCAAAGTGTGGCCAGCGGGTGTCTAAGGCAGCCCTGGCCATGTCACAGATGGGGTCATTCTCGCAGGGTTGTGCTCCCTCGAGCATGGGGTCGGTGTCGCTCAAAAAGGCCGTTACCTCGTCCCGGATCTCATCAATGGCGTCTTCGCAGGGGTTTTTGCATCCCATGAGGGCGATGCTCAGGCTTAGACTGACGAACATAACCTTGGTTGTCACGTGCATAGAGTCATACTCCACTCGGTTGACCTCTCGCACCCATCAAAGGGCACGCGAGGAGTCGGGTTGCCGCTGACCCTGAGGTAGCACTGCCCCCTTGGAATGTCAAGTGAAACCTAGGGGTTTTTCCTTGTGAGCCAGGGGCTTTTCTGCTAACCAAACTGGAGAGTTGGGGGCAAAATGAGCCCAGGAGACCCATGGTAAATTTGGCGAAGATCCTCTTGTTTTGCATGTTGAGTGTTGGCGCTTGGTCACAGGCTTGGGCCAGGGATCCAGTGGAGGTCATCGGGGAAAAGCGAGGGCGTGCGCAAACCGAGCCCACGGGTGCCCTGGGTTGGTTCAAGGCCGGGGTCAAATTGGCCCAGGCCGGAGAATACCCGGCGGCCTTGAGTCGTTTCGAGCGAGCGCGGGGCATGTCCCCTCACTGGGCTTTGCCCCATTTGGAGATCGCGTTGGTCCACCTGATGACCGACAACGATCGGGCCGTCATTGCTCAATCTCTTGCCAAGGCGGTGAAACTTGGGGCCGAGATGCCTCGTGCGCATTACCTTTATGGGGTTTTTCTGCAGGAGGAGGGGAAGCGAAAGCAGGCCACCCATCATCTGGTCCAGGCCTTGAAGTTGCGCCCCAGCATGGTTGACGCGCGTTACCGTCTGGCCACGCTCTATGTGGAGCAGGGCAGGCAGGACGAGGGCGTCAAGCAGTTTGAGTATGTGCTGAGCCAGCGTCCCAGCCACATGGGTGCACATCGCAACCTGGCCATGCTTTTCGAGCAGAGCGGCCAACTGGAATCGGCTGAGAAACATTTGAAGACCATCAGTGGGCTTTTTCCGAAGAACTCCTACCACCTGACCGGCCTGGGTTACTTTTACCGAAGAGTGGGCTGGGAGAAAAAGGCTGTGCGGGTCTTTAAGCGGGCGGAGCGCATGGATTCCAAGAATAAAAAGAAGAAGATGCGCCCTCTGTTGAAATCACGTCGATAGGCCACATCACGGGGGCGGCAAACTATTGCCTTCGCCTGTGTCTGCGTCGAAGCGCAGGCCTTCGCCGGCCAGGCTGACTCGGATGCGTTGATTTTCCGAGAACTTGTTGGCCAGGATGGCTTCGGAGAGGGGTTGCTCGATTAGCCGCCGCACCGCCGAACGCATGGGGCGGGCACCGAGGCTTGTGTCGGGGCAGCCTTCCGAGACCAAGTACTCCATGACCTCTCGACCTGCGGCCAGGCGCATCCGGCGCTCTTGGCGCAGGCGGGCCGAGGACTCTTTGACCAGGAGCCAGGCGATGGAAACCAGATCGTCGGTCCCTAATGGCCTGAAGAACAAATGCTCGTCTAAGCGCCCCCAGAGTTCGGGCGGGAAAGCCTGGCGGGCCGCTTGCAGTACATCTCGACCTGGATCTGTTTCGACCTCACCCCCGAATCCGATGCGGGCCGGACCCGGGCGACCCAAACTGGCCGCACCCTGGTTGGAGGTCAAAATGATGATCGTGTTGGTGAAATCCACAGTGCGACCCCGGCCGTCGGTGAGCCGGCCTTCATCCAGGATCTGCAAGAGCAGTTGCTGGACCTCTGGATGGGCTTTTTCGATTTCGTCAAAGAGCACGATGGTGTAGGGCTTGCGCCGCACCGCTTCGGTGAGTTGTCCTCCCTCGTGATGTCCCACATAGCCGGGCGGGGAACCGATGAGGCGGGACACCGTGTGGGACTCGATGTACTCGCTCATGTCCAGTTTGACCAGAGCATCTCGCGAGTTGAAGAGAAAATGAGCCAAGGCCCTGGCGGTTTCGGTTTTGCCGACGCCGGTTGGTCCCAGGAATAAAAAAGATCCGATGGGTCGCTTGTGGGCGAAGCCGGCGTAGTTGCGACGGATGACATTGGCCATGGCCCGGATGACGCTTGTATGGCCGATGATCTGCAGGCCCAGTATTTTTTCCATGTTCAGCAGGCGTTCGGCGTCGGTCATGAGCAGTCGCTCAACCGGGACCTGGGCCACCGAGCTGACCACTCGGGCCACCGCCTCTCGATCCACCACCTTGCGGCCCGAGCGACGGGCTCGGGAGCCGGCCAAGTCCAAAAGGCCGATCGCTTTGTCCGGCAGGCATCGGTCGGTGATGTAGCGCGAAGAAAGATGAACGGCAGCCTGCAGGGCCTCGGGGGTATAGCGCACGGTGTGGTGCTCGGCGTACTCAGCGGTGATGCCCGCCAGGATGGCCAATGTGGCATCCGGATCCGGTTCGGGTACCTGGATGAGCTGAAATCGTCGCGACAGGGCCGCGTCTTGCTCTACAAAGCGTCGGTATTCATCGTAGGTGGTGGCACCGATGCAAGGGAACTCACCCCGGGCCAAAGATGATTTGAGTTCGTTGGCCGCGTCTTGGGGGCCGTCTCCGGTGGACCCGGCACCCATCAGAGTGTGTATTTCGTCAAAGAAAATCACCACTTGGCCCTCGGCCTTGGCGACTTCTTCACGGATCTGTTTCAGTTTCTCGCTGAAGGCGCCGCGCAGCTGGGTGCCGGCCAGGAGGGTGGCCACGTCCAGTTCGATGATGCGCCGTTTTGCCAAGGCTTGGGTGTCTTTGCTTCCTTCTACGATGCGCAGGGCCAGGCCCTCGACGATGGCTGTCTTGCCGACGCCCGGCTCCCCCACCAAGAGTGGGTTGTTGGCTCGACGCTTCAAAAGGGTGTCGATGACCTCGTCCAGCTCCTTGGCGCGGCCCACCAGGGGGTCCAGCTTGCCCTCTGCCGCCAGGGACGTCAGGTTTCGGCCCAACTTGGAAAGCAAAGGAAAGCGGGTTGGCTGCAAATCCCATTCACTGACCGGGCTTGCGTCCTCCTGTTCAATTTGGCGATCCGGGCCCACTTCGGCCCATGAGTTGTCGTCGTCAACTTCCCTGTCGATCACCGCGGGTGGCGCGGAAACTCGGGCCGGCCGTGGTTGGAGAATGGCCGGGCCGACGCGGGAGTGTTCACCGGCTGCCGGGGCGACCGCTCCACTTTTTTTCTTGATCGTCAGTCGTCGGGGCAGGGGGTTGGTCACATAGGACAAGGCGGTGTTGCGGAACTGGGTCATGGGCAGGCCCGTGAGGCGCAGCAGATCGTAAGCCACGGTTTGACGCATGCCGCACAAGGCCACCAGGAGATGCAGGCAATCGATGGCCTCGGCACTGGCACCGGCCGCAATCTGGCGGGCCTTGTTGTGAACCTGCTTGACCGTGCCTTCCGCTTCCTCTCCCACGGTATGCACCTGGGCCAATATGCTGTCTTCGTCGATCTGCTTCTCTTTCAGCAGAATTTCGGCTCGGTTGGCCACGGTGAACAGGGCCAGCAGCAAATGAGCCGAGGTCAGGCGTTGACTGACCTGGGCGGCGATGTCCTCGGCCTCGGCCAAGACTTGCCTAAGTTCCATGCTGGCGTGCAGGCTCATTCGGGCTCCTCGCAATGAGTTTTCGTTGTCTTTTCACTAGCAAAGCGATGAGGATGATTCAAGAAAATTGACCGTTTGACATAAGCGGGCTTGCTGCCTATGATTCCGTCCCGATGAGCGTCGCCATCCTAGGTATCGCCGGTGGTTCGGCATCGGGCAAGACCAGAGTCACCAAGAAAATCTTGGAGGCGCTGGTTGGTGAACCCGTCACTCTGCTGGATCAAGATTCCTACTACCGAGATTTAAGCCATCTGGACATGGAAGACCGGCGCAATTTCAACTTCGATCATCCCGAGGCTTTCGACAACGATCTTTTGGTCGAGCACCTGGAATGCTTGAGCCGGGGCGAGGCGGTTGAAAAGCCCATCTACTCGTTCAAGGATTACAATCGCACCGCGGAGACAACTCGGGTTGAGCCGGCCAGCGTGGTCATCATCGAGGGCATCATGGTGCTGGCGATTCGTGAGCTCAGGCGACGCATGAACCTGAAGATCTTCGTGGACGCCGATGACGACATTCGTTTCATTCGGCGATTGACTCGAGACGTGAAGGATCGCGGCCGCACCATCGATGCCGTGGTCAGCCAGTACATGGAGACGGTGCGCCCCATGCACCTGACCTTCGTCGAACCCTCCAAGCGTTACGCCGACGTAATCATCCCCTCCGCCGGGCCCAACGACGTGGCCATCAACGTGGTGGTGGACTCGATTCGTCAGCACCTTTTACCTAGCCTGAATCCGTAGCTCCGCAACTGCCGCAGCCGTCGTTGAGCATCCAGCATTCGGGATGGTGGTTGGCGCCGCAGGAGGGACAGGAGTGCTTGGTGCCTGTCAACTCGTTTTGGCAAACCGCGCAGGTCTCGGTGGTCGTCGCCGGCATGGTCGATTCGGTGGGACCTGTGAGGTGGCAGGCCGCCAAGAAGCCATCGGCCACCACCTGGCTTTGCTCGATAAAGGCTTCGAGAAGATCCAGGCTGTCTAGCCATGTCAGCTTCTCAATGCGAAGCTCCCTGCTGGAAATCGCAACCTCAATGTGGTGGCTTTTGGAGAGGGCCTCAAGCCGCAAAATGGCTTCGCGGACCGGCTGGCTCAAGAACTGCCGCACCCGCGCTTCGTTGTCGCCCTTGATCGTGAATTTGGGGTCGAAGTCTGCGTCCCCCACCTGGATGTCCTGGAATCCCATGCTTTTGGTCAAGTTCTGGATGAGGTTCTCTTGAAATATTTGTGTGAAAAATGGCGGTATGGATTCCAGGGGCATCAAAAAACATGTGTATTTGATTTGATTGTTGCTGAAGCTGCTGCTGGGGTGAAAGACAAGGCGACACTCCATACCGGAGTGGAGAAAGTGCAGCGTGAACTCGTCCGGCAAGATACGTCCCCCCAGTTTGTTCGCCAAGGTTTGCAGAATGACTTCACTGCGTTCTCTGGCTTTCTTGGCTTGGCGGGAGGCGGCCACGGCCAAAATGAAGAGGGTGACGCCTAGCAGGGAGAAAAGGATGACTATGATTGTCTCCATGGCCGCATTGTGTCGTGCATGAATTGTTGTCGTCAACTGTTATGGACAGCTTGCCTTGGAGCGTCTCTTGGGGTCGGGGGGATAGTGGATTCCCTCAGTTTTGAAAGCCACAGCTTCCGCAGCCGTCGTTGAGCATCCAGCATTCGGGATGGTGGTTGGCGCCGCAGGAGGGACATCGTTTGATTTGTTCTTCCGTCGGATGCTCGCAAACCGGGCAGTTGGGCGCTTCCAGGGCCAGGCTGGGTGCCTTGCGGATCTTGTGTACGGCGCTTAGCAGCTCGTCTGATGAAAATGGTTTTTTCAGGAGCGTGGTGAAGTACAGATTCGCGAGGGCTGAGTTTTCCGGCATGTCCTGACTGTGCATCAAGATGGCGGGCAGGTCGGGTGCGCCCTTGGTGCCGCGCATGCGCTCGATGAAGTCATAGGCGTTCAGGCCCGGCAAGCGCTCATCCAGGATCAGCAAATCCAGCTGCTCTTGCTGCATGGCGAGCCAAGCACTTTCGCCGGATCCGGCCCGGTGCACTTCGACGCATTCGGGTTCCAAAAGAGAGGTCAGCACCTGGCGCATGGTTTTGGAGTCGTCGGCTACAAGTACTTGTAGCCCGGCCAGGGCCGAATGGACATTGCGAGGAGCTGGTGTCTTGGGCCGGGGTTGGTTGTCGATGATCTCGATCACGGGGTTTTCGGACCGTACCCGGCGCTCCCGCTCGGACAGATCATAGTCACGCCATGCTTGACGATTCATTTTTTGTCTGTGTCGCCTTAAGAAAAAACGGAACAGAAAAAAAGCCAAAATGAAAAGAAAGATGACGGCGGGTGAGGCGCAACCTCGGGCCAGCATGATGGTGGGTTCCACGTATCCCCCCGGCTCAGGTTTCTTTGTGCGCGCAGGCGCCGCAACCGTCGTTCAAGGTCCAACATTCCGGGTGGTGGACCGCGCCGCAGGCCGGGCAAGAGCGGCTGGAGCCCGACAGCTCGTCTGAGCAGACCGCGCAGGTTTCGGTGCTCGTCGCCGACGTGTCGGGTTCGATGGCGCCCGTGAGCTGGCAGGCCGATAGAAAACCCTCGGCCACCACCAGGCTCTGTTCGATAAAGGGTTCGAGAACATTCAGATTGTACAGCCAGGACAGCTTCTGGATGCGAAGCTCATCGCCCGAGGTTGCCACGTCGATGTGCTGAATTTTGGAGAGAGTCTCAAGCTGCATGATGGCTTTACGGACCGGCTGGCTCAGGAATTTCTTGACCCTCGACTCGTGGTTGCCCTTGATCATGAATCTGTGGTTGAAGGGCTCGTCCCGCACCTGGATGTCCTGGAATCCCAGTTTTTTACCCAAGCCCTGCATCAATCCTTCTTTATAGATGTGGGTGGACAATAGTGGCCTGGAACCCATGTGCATCAGGAAACGTGTGTAGTAGGTGGGGTTCTTTCCGCCGGTGGAGTAAAAGACAAGGCGACAGTCCTTGCCCTTGTGGGAAAAGTGCACTTCTGCGCCGCGTGTGAACGTGGCCGGCAGAACCCGCCCCCCCAGCTTGTCCGCCAGGGTTTGCAGTATGACCCGTCTGCGTTCTTTGGTTTTATTGGAATGCTTGGCGAGGGCCACGACCAGGACCACGAAGAAGGCGAGGCCCAGTATGGCGACCATGATGGGAATGAATGCTTGCATGGCTCCATTGTGTCTTCTGTGATCTGCCTGCGTCAAGCTTCCCCTGGGGACGGGTCGTGTTATGCTCTGGCCGGAGGTGGCTCATGCATAAGCTCGTCGGACTTTTCGTGTTTGGGGCGGTTTTTTTTATGGCCGCACCGGGCTGGGGCTTGGAAAAACCCGAATCCGTGCAGCAGACAGCACAGGCTTTCTTTGAGGCCTTGCGTCAGGGGCAGGTGGACAAGGCCGGAGTTCATGGCTTGAGCTATGCCGAATGGGCGGCCATGAGCAAACGGGGATTGGAACAAAAAACCTTTGAGCGCAAGCAGGCTCAGTTTTTAAAAGAGCTGGGCACCGTGTTGAGCCGGGGCGGAAAAATTTCAGAGGTGGTGCTCAAAGACGTGTTGGTTTTGCCGGCCGGCGAAAAGCTTAAGCGTAATGTGACCATGGCGATTTTTCATGGCACGCTTTTTATGCCGGGGCGTGACAAACGGGGTCAGACTCTTGTGTTTTGTTTTTTGCAGGTCGACGGTCGATGGCGTTTTTGGCATCGAGGATGAGTGAGGAATGACTCATGACGACTGAAGATTCTCGAAGCAAGTTGGTGGTCCTCGGGATTTCGGGCGGCATCGCAGCCTACAGGAGCTGTGAGCTGGCGCGTCTGTTGGTCAAGGCTGGATTTCGGGTGCAGGTGATCATGACCGAGTACGCCTCGCGTTTTGTTGGGCCCTTGACCTTCCAGGCGCTTACGGGTCGACCGGTCGAGGTCGGGCATGGCGGCACCCTCGCGCAGGCCGGCATGGATCACATCGACCTGGGCCAGGAGGCTGATTTGGTCCTGGTGGCCCCGGCCACGGCCAATACCTTGGCCAAGCTGGCTTGCGGCATGGCCGACAATTTACTGACCACCACCGTCTTGGCCTCTACCTGTCCCGTGCTCGTGGCACCGGCCATGAACACGCGTATGTACGCCAATGCCATCACCCAAGAAAACCTTTTGAAGCTGCTCAACCTGGAGCGCTTTTTTCAGGTGGGCCCCGATGATGGGGACTTGGCCTGCGGTGAATCCGGTCCAGGGCGCATGAGCCAGCCCGAGGTCGTCTTCGCCCATGCCCAGCGTTTGTTGAGCCCGCAGGACTTGGCGGGACGCAGGCTGCTGGTCAGCGCGGGCCCGACCCGAGAGGCCATCGATCC
>JAUVAM010000380.1 GCA_030591745.1 Deltaproteobacteria bacterium | reverse complement strand
CTTTGCGCTCGGCTTTGATCCCGGCGGTTAACGTGGCGGCCTACGCCAACGATCACACCTGGAATGAATTCCATGATGGGCTGGCCTGGCATCAGATTGAGCCGGTGAACGCCATGGTGGATTCGCCGAGGTATGACAAGGATGGCCATGAGGGGCCTGGCTGGTGGTGGCTGTATGCCACCTACACCAGCCGGGGTGATGGTTGGACGATCAACAACCAGGATTTTTATTCTGATCAGAACTGTTTGCTTGAGGTAACGGTGCGGGACGCGGCGGGGCGTCCTGTCGAGGGCGCTCGGGTCATCACCGGGACCTGGCGTTTGGGGTTCGTACCTCATTTTTTGGGCCTTAGCGATGCGGACGGCAGGGTTGCGGCGGTTTTGGGTGACCAGAACGAGTACAATCTGATGGTCTTGAGCCCTCTGGGTAACGTGGGGGCCGAGAGTCCGGTCAAAGTCATAGAGGTCAGCGAGCCCGGGGTGACCTATACCTGGGAGGTGGACCTGGCGGAGCGGGGTCCGGAATTCACGGCGGGAACGGCGGAGATGCCCGAGTTGGGGGACTATCGTTTTGAGCTTGCATACGACTTCCCTTCGCGTGTTCTGCATGCCGGTGGTTTGGTGGCCGGTTTGGAGTTTGCTCTGAAGCGGGAGGGCGGAGGGGTTCACGTGGCTTTGCTTGCGCCGGCAGACTGTGCCGCAGCGCAGGCGGGCAGCTCCTACGATGTTCACTTGGCACCCACGAATGACTCCGGATCCTTTGGTCTGGATCTGGCTGAGCCCGCTGGTTGGTGCGTGTTGGCCAGCAACGAGACCAGCCTAATTGCAAGCAGCACAGGTTTGTTGCGCATTGAATTGCTACAGAAGGATACCCAAATCTTTTCACAAGAACTCGAGATTTTGCTGCGCCCCGGTGAGCGCTTCCTTCTCGAGCTTAATGCAATCTAAAACAATTCTGTTACAATCGGACACATGTCTGTTGTGAGCCCAGAGACGGTGCAACCTTGGCTGGAGGAACTTATCGGGCGAATGCTTCCCGAAAAGGGCTGGCCCGTTTTGCCGGGCAAAGCCCCAAGACCGGATGCCACCGCCTGGGTCGCCCTGACATTGGCCGCATGGGGTCGGCAGGATAAACATTGGAGCAAGGCGCTGGATTTGCTGATGGGATTTCAGCTCAGCAACGGCAGCCTGCCGGTTTTTGCTTCCCAGCCGGAGGCCACATGGCCCACATCCCTGGCCGTGATGGCGTGGTCCGCCTCGAAAAGGCACGAAGAGCCCATGCAGCGCGCTCTGGATTATCTGGTCAAAATAGAAACTCGTCACGTCGACGACCCGGCCATCGCGCATGCCTTGCAATTGCGTGGTTGGCCCTGGATCGCGAAGACACACCCCTGGGTGGAGCCCAGTTGCTTGGGCTTGCTTGCCCTGGCGGCCGCTGAGCGAGCAGATCCGCGTAGCGATGAGGCGCTCCGCTTGCTGATGGACCGTCAGCTCAAGTCGGGTGGCTGGAACTATGGCAACACCAAGGTCTTCGGTTTGGACCTTCGCCCTCAACCGGACCCCAGCGGTTTGGCTTTGATGACGCTTGCTGGCAGGACCGAATTGAAGCAGGTTGCTCACAGCATCGAGTATTTGAGGCAACAAGTGGAACAGACGCGTTCGCCACGCTCCTTGGGCTTGGTGAGCATGGGACTTCGCGCCTGGTTTCCAGAACATTCATTCTCTTCACGGATGATTGAGGGTTTGTCGAGACAAGATTTCGGTCCGGTGCCGAGCGACCATTTGTCCATTGTGCTTTGTGCACTCTCCGGGCGATCTTTGCCTGGCGTCAAGGTCGCCTCCTTGATGGAGGCACCATGAGCGGCCGGAAATTCAAGTTCACACGCAGGCATTTCTTGGCCTCTGGTTTGGCCGCCGGTTCAATTGCAGGTGCCTGGGGTTGGTTCTCCCGTCCACCCAAGGAAAGAGTCTTCGTGGCAGCCGTCAAGGACTACAGGGCGTCTCTGACCGAGGTGATCAGGCGGGGCTTCGGCGAATTGGGGGTCGGTCCGTCTGAGATCCGTGGTAAGCGCATTCTGCTCAAGCCCAACATGGTGGAAGTGGGACCAGGTATTCATCGCACGACCCAGCCCGAAGTGGTCTATGCCGCGGCCGAGGCATTTCGTACGCTCGGTGCGGCTCAAGTCATCGTAGGCGAAGGCCCTGGCCACATCACCGACACGCTGTATGGCCTGGACGCCACGGGCCTGGGGGATGCTTTGCGACAGGCCAAGTTGCCCTTTGTGGATCTCAACCACGATGATGTGTTCGTGCTACCCAATCGGACTGGCCTCTCTACGCTTCCACGACTGGTGCTGCCCGCCACCCTTCGGCAGGTGGACTGGGTTGTATCCATGCCCAAGATGAAAACGCATCACTGGGTGGGCATGACCGCCTCCATGAAAAATTTATTCGGTGTCATGCCGGGCTCTTGTTACGGCTGGCCCAAGAACATGCTGCATTGGGCGGGCATTGGGCCGACCATCATAGACATCAACTCCGCCGTCAAACCCCACTTCGCTATCGTGGACGGTATCGTGGCCATGGAGGGGGATGGACCCATCATGGGTTCACCTGTCGATTCGGGTGTCCTGGTCATGGGGCGCTCTTTGTCGGCTGTGGACGTTACCTGTGCCAGGCTGATGGGGATAGACCCACGCGGCGTACACTACCTGCGAGTTGCGGGGGAGTTGGGCGCGATCTTCGAGGAAGGCCATATCGCGCAGGTGGGTGAGGCGATTTCTGGATTGCGACGTGACTTCAAGCTCTTGCCTGATGTCATCCCCGCTCACCGCGGACTTCGACCAGGTAGCTGAGTTTACTTGTCCGAGGCCGCGCGAGATTTTTGGATGTAGCTCACAAAGGCCGGGATGGCTACGGCGCTCAAGATCCCCAGGGTGAAGACGCCGCCTTTTAATAGATCGGTCTTTAGATTAAGGCTGACCTGCTCGTCCTGTCGTTGCACCTTGGGTAAGGCCGAAGGTCTCGGAAAAAGATGATTCAAGGTGTCTTTGAGCGCTTTGCGGTTGCCCAAGGCAGAGCGGGCCGCTAGCGGCATGACGGCAGAGCGGCCCAGATCCGCACCGGCCAGCAACAGACCATAGGCCCTGATTACATGCGTGCCTGCCATCATGGAGTCACGCAATCCGGCCAGCAGCAGTTCTGCCCGGTCGGCGCAGGGCTTGTTCGCGCAGTAAAGTCGCAGCTCGGCCGCATCGGCCAGGTCGAACTCAAAACGCGAAAGTCCATCGATCAGCGAGCGGAAAGGCACTTGCTTGTTTTTCGTTGCGGCCTTCCGCATCCAGGGCGGCATGGCAAAGCTCAGGCGCAACATACTGCCCGGCGTCATCTTGGAGAAGACTCCGGGGTGCCGTTGTGTCACCGCTTCGTGGGCCTTGCCGGTTCCGGCCCGCTCTGCGGCTCCGGGCAAATGGCTTGGGCTTGCTGCCAGCAAGATGGCATCGGCACCTGGGTCCAGTGGTTGCACTAGGTGCATATGTAAGTCCGGCGATGGACTCTCAGGCATGATTTTGCCGAGGATGTCCGCCGGCAGCTTGCCCTTGATGCCCATCACGATCTTGGGTTCTTCGTCCGGAGACAGAATCAAGGCGGCCAGGGCAAACTTCAGATCCTTTTTCGGATCCAAGCCGATTCGATCCCGGACCATCTCGATGAAGGTGTCGACACCCATACGCTGCATGGTCAACAAGGAGGCCAAGGCGCTGGATTGCTGGACCAGGGGTGCTTCTTCCAGGTGCTTCCAGATGCGGTCGTATGTTTTGAAGGTCTCGGCCACATCCAGTTCCAGCACCAGAGCCGCACCGTCGGGTATCGCCGCTCGCAATTTGTCCAGCTTGCCCTCGGCATGGGCCAAACCGACCGGGGCGACCAAAACCAAGATCCATGCAAAGAGTTTGTTCATGGCGCATCTCCATTTCCGATGCCCGTAAGTCCGGGCAAGATCGCCGTCGGCGCACCAAGACCAAAGGTCGCCATGGCGACGGGCAAGGCCCAGATCACCAGGGCCTGCAAACCGTCGGCCTTTAGTTCGAGCGTTACACGATGACCCTCGCGGCGCACCTTGGGGGGTGTTTCGGACTTGGAAGATAGCCTGTCCATGCTGGCCAGCCAGGGCTTGGGATCTTCGAGCACCTTGGCTAGCCAGGCCGGGATTTCCTCGATGGCTTCCAGTTCGGCGGCCAGGAGCAATTGCACAGCCGAGCGCAATGCCCAATGTCCGGCCAGATTCAGCTCGGCCAGCGCAGCCAGTAGATCCTCGGCGTGGTCGGCACCCTTGGCGTCAACTCCCTCCAGGGCCATGCTCAGGCTTTGATCCCATTCGACCTCCAGTAGCTTGAGTCTCATCAAGGCGGTCACGCCCGGCTGCTGGGTCATGCCGTGCAACTGGTCGCCCAGCCAACCCGGCATGTGGACCGACAGGCGCAGCACGAAGTCTTTGCCAAGGATTCGCAGGAGGTTGGGGTGTTTCTTCTTTGTGTTTTCAGGTAGTTTCTTCGGCTTGAGCGCCGCATCCATCATGCTCTTGTCCGCCAGGATAAGTATGTCGCCTGCCAGCATCGCCAGGTCCGGCCCATCCCCGGGCGTGACGTAGACCACCTGAGCGCCTCGTTTTTCTTCGCGAGCTTCAGGGAACAGGCGCTTGGGCGTGTCGGCGGGCAGTTTGCCTTTGACCACGACCACCATCCGGGGGCTGGCTTTCGGATCGAAAACAACCGCAGCCGCGATCTGTTCCAGATCCTTGAGCGGATCAAAACCCAGCTTGGTTTTGGCCAGAACCAGCCCG
>JAUVAM010000302.1 GCA_030591745.1 Deltaproteobacteria bacterium | reverse complement strand
TGGGTGCCATGCAACGAGCGGGTGCCATGATCCCCCTGGCCTTCCATGGCGGAACCGCCCTGCGCTTTCTTCATCGCATTCCCCGCTATTCAGAGGATCTGGATTTTGCCTTAGAGCGCCCGAATCGCGGCTTCGACTTCCGCGGCTTGTTGCAAAAGGTCCAAGACGAATTTCACGCCGAGGGATATGCCGTCGAACTACGCATCAAGGACAAAAAGAGCGTCCTGAGCGCCTTCGTTCGCTTCCGCGGATTGCTCTTTGAACTGGAGCTCTCGCCTCGCAAGGAAGAAGTCCTGGCGGTCAAGCTGGAGGTGGATACAAATCCCCCAGCCGGCGCCGCGTTGGAGACCACCCTCATCAGACGCTTTGTCACCTTACAGCTACAACATCACGACCGGGCTTCCTTGTTGGCGGGTAAGTGTCATGCGGTCTTACAGCGGACCTACACCAAAGGACGAGACCTCTTCGACCTGCTCTGGTACTTGAGCGATCCCGCATGGCCTGAACCCAACCTCGTACAACTCAACAATGCCCTAAGCCAAAGCGGCTGGAAAGGACCTGAACTCAGTTCTGAAAATTGGCAAAAAATCCTCGCCGACAAAGTAACAACCCTGGACTGGTCCAAGGTCAAAAACGACGTCAGACCCTTTCTCGAAACCAGCACCTCCAGCGATCTCCTGACCCAAGACAACCTGCTGAAAACCCTCAAAGCCGACCTTTGAATTGTAGAGCAGAATTCATGTAACTACTTGGGCGTGGGCGTGACCGGCAAAGGATCCATGGCCGGCACGGCCACGGCGTGACTTTGTTCCGTGGGATGGGGCGGGATGGGCAAAGCCGAACAATAGACCTTCAGCAAGTCCTTGTTTTTTTGTATCTTTTGCATAAAAACCGGATCGCCAAGGTTTCCGTTCAGCGGAATCACGCAAAGACTATATTCACCTGGCACCACGCCCGAGAAGCTGGCCGGCATTTGGGCCGACCAAAAGGCCGCCTTCACGTTGCCGCCGGCCATCATGATGGCCTGGTTGATCTCGGCGGCCGTCGAGGCCTGGACCTGCCCCTTGACCAGCAAGACCTGCGCTGCATCGAGCTTCGCACCTTTCAGGCCCGTCACTTGTACGGTGAGCTTGACCTCGCCCACCGGGATGTCGATGTCGACCTTGTTGCGCTGCCCGGCCACGACCGTCGCCTCCGACGTGGCCACGTTCTGGCTTAGGCCCTGACCCGGCATGGCCCCGAACAGCGAGTAATCACCAGCCGTAAGTTTTTCAAAGCGGTAACTGCCGTCCGAAGCGGCATGCACCACGAATTTCTGCTCAGCCTCTGCCTTGGGGCTGACGGCCACGGTGGCACCGGCCACGGGCTGCCCGTTGGAACTGACCACGCCCATCAACTCGCCGAGACCCTCGATGACCAGATCCAAGTCACCGCCCCCGCTTTTTGCATCAAAACCCACGACTTTGGAGCGACCCAAATCGGCATGTTCCGCCACGATCAGATAGCGAGATTGGCTCAAGCCCCCCAGACGATAACGCCCGTCGACACCCGACCGGGTTTGTTTCAGACCCATGCCGTCTCGTGCCGCCTGCCCCAGATCCAAAGTCAGATGACTGCCATCCCCGACCAGGCGAAGGCCTGCCAGGACTATGGCCTCAGCCACCGGTTGGCCGCGGCCATCCAGCACCCGGCCGGCCAGGGTACGACCGGCATGCACTGTGATGCTGCCCATGTCGGTGGTCTCTTCCGGCTTGACCACAACGCCGGACACCACCTTGTCCGCGAAGCCTTCCCCCCGAATGGTGACTTCATATTCGCTCGGAGCCACACCTGGCAGATCAAAAAGACCCTCGGCGCTACTCACCGGAATCGCCGGCGGCAGATTCAAAGTGACCGAAAAAGAAGCAGGCGAACCGCCCTCGGCAAAAAGCACCTGTCCTTTGATGCCGCCTTCCCGATCCAGCACCAATCGCACATCCTCATCGCCGGTTTTCGCCTTGACCCCGGCCTTCAGGCTGGCCCGGTTGGACCCAGCCGATCGCAAAGCCCTCAACTCATAATGGCCTTGGGTCAGACCCTTCAACACAAAGCCCCCGCCCCCATCGGTCATGGCCGTGGTCCGTCCTCGCAAGCGCTTGTCTGCGTCGAGCCCGTCTTTAAAGACGTCCGGCGTAGCCAACACGCTGACCTCCGGCACAGGCTCACCCGCCGAGGTCACGACCTTTCCCGAAATGCGCCCATTCACGGTCATCCGCAAAACCAGGTCCTCTTTTTCGGCCTCCGCCGTCAAGTCAACCTTCAGCGTGGGACTCGAAGCCTCCTCGCCCCGTGCCATGACCACCAGCCCCATGCGAGGCAAGCCCTTGATCTCAAATCGCCCCTCCCCATCGGCCAAAGCCCCGCGACGCCTGGGCCCAGTCAGGCCGCCCGAAAAAGCCTGCTCGTCAGCCCTGCCCACCCGCACGGAAGCCCAGGGTACGGCTTGCCCGCTCGAACCTTCCACCCGGCCCGCGATGCGACCTCCCCCGGCCAGGACGATGCGTATGCCTGCACGCGAACGCTTGCCATCCAATTCAATCGTCTTTGAGGAAGCGGCCGGGTAGTCTTTGTGGGTTGCGCTGAAGCGATAACTGCCCTTGGCCAAAGCCGGCAGGGAAAAACGCCCTTCGGCGTCGGACTCCGCACCGTCTTGATTGTGGTTGGCCATCTGCAGAAGGGCGGTCACGTCCTCAGCCAAAACCTTGGCACCGGAGATGGGCAAGCCGGCCTCGTCCGTTACCAATCCAGAAACACCAGCGCCTCCACTCAGGCTAACCTTAATCAGAACAGGCTCGGTGCCCGCGCTGGGCACAGCCACCAATTTGTGTACCGGGGCATAGCTCACGGCCCGCACCACCAGGGTCACGTAACCGCCGGACACGCCCTCCACCTTGGCCTTGCCCTCGGAATCTGTCGTGGCATGCAGACCATCCCCCGAACGCAGCTCAATCGATGCGCCGGCGATGGGCTTGCCGTCTTCGGCCCTGCTGACTTTCACCTCGATGGCCGCTCCTGGACGCATGCGCAAAATGACAGGCTCGCTCTTTTCAGAAAGCTCGTGAACAACAGGCCCAGCCACCCTCGAGCCGGCCCGAGCCGTGATTCGATAACGCCTGCCCACCAGCTCGGAGAATGAAAACGTGCCGTCTTTGCCCGTTTCCTTGTGCCGAGGCGGCCTCGAACTCAAACTCACCTTGGCGCCTTCAACCGGCAAATCATCGGCATCCAGGACCTGACCCTCCAATTGCAGTTCGCCCGCCGGATCGTCGTCACTCAATTCTTTATCGACTGGCGTGACCACGGGCGTTTTGGACGAGGCAGGATGCGGGGGCTTATCCGATTCTTCACTCGCAGCCTGGGTCGCCTGAGCCACCTCGTCAGCAGCGGGCAGGGCCTGCTCTTCGGCGAACATCCAATAATACCCACCGACAGCCACGCCAAGAACGAACAAGGCTGCTGCGAGCTGCATCGGTTTCATATCGCTTTCCTTTCTCTAAACACCTTGGCCTCGAAATCAGCAACTCATATGCCAAAAGCAAAACCCCCGTAAAGCCACCCGGATCTGCCCTTGCATTCAACATGATCCTGGCCAACAATAGGGTATTCAATCGGAGGCGGACCCATGCGACATGCTTACAAGATCCTCTGCGGTCTCTTGGCCTTGAACCTGGGCCTTTTCGCCTGTGACAGCAGCAACGACAAGGGGATTGAAAGCGAGCTGCCCATCGACGGCACGGCCGACAGTTGGCGAAGCCCCACCTTGCACGGCGAGTTGATCTTCGCCCAATCCAACCCGGCCAGCTTTGAAGACGACGCCCTGTACCACGCCTGGGATTTTTCCCTGGAGGGCAACGCGGAACTACTCTTGCAAGTCGAGCAGGAAAACTTGTCCTTCGACACGGTCATGTATCTCTACCAACGCGCCGAAGACACGCTGGACTGGGGCAGCTACATGGCCCGCAACGATGATGTGGCAGGTCAACTCTTGTCACGCCTGCACCTCAACTTGTTGGCCGGCAACTACCGGGTGATGGTCAAAGGTTACAGCGAAGATTTGCGCGGCGATTTCGCCATCAGGGTCGACAACGTGAGTGGCGGCTGTCAGCCAATCCTCGAATGCGTCTTCGGCGAGGACATCAACGACTTAGACCAGCGCAGCACTTTCGATTTTGGCGCATGGGGCGTGGTGGACGAGACCAACATCGGCGATCTGAGCCCCATCCGCGCAGCCCAGATCGTGTCCGGTGCCAGCGCCATGGAAGGTCAAGCCATGGAGCTCACCGAGGCCGTAACCTACAACGACGACGCCGAAATCCGGGTTCAGGATTTTTCCGCCGCCTTCGGCCCCGATTACTCCATCTATACCTACTATCTGGGCGACACGATGGTGGGCTTCATCTTTGCCGACGGGGCCCAAATCCAGGCCGCCATCGAAGACTCGGATCTCTACGACTGCCTGCCTGAAGACAACGCCGGCGCCTGCCTTTTCGGCGAGATGCTCTGGCAGATGGAAGAATCGGAAACCCTCAGCCTGAGCAACGAGGTCATCCTGACCGCGGCCAACTTGGACACACTTTCCACCACGCGCCGGGCCCAGCTTGAAATCGGCCTGGCCGGTCACGAGAATCAAGCGGTGAGCTTTCCCGAGTACTGGGACCAGGTGGACGAAGGCAAAATCTGGATGCGGGACGTTTTGGCCGCGGATGGTCGTCGTTTTGTACTCTTCGACTTCGGCCAGGGTGACAATTCATTCGGTTTTGTTTTCAACGAAGCCGAATTGATCTTGGCCATGATCGGTGACGGAGAAATCGACGACTGCCAGGCCATGATGCCCAGCCCATAGGCTTCCATGTTATTTCTCCTCACGGCCGCCTCAGCCCTGATCCCCTCCCTGCTTCTCCTCTGGTACTTCCACGCCAGAGACGTCCACCGGGAACCAGGCAAAGTCATCTGGGCCACCTTCGGTCTGGGCGTGGCCATCATCGTGCCGGTCTTGTTGGTCGACGGATTGATCTACCTCTTGTTGCCCGACTTTTCTTCCATGCCCTACGCCAAGGGCGCAAGCGACGCCTTTCTGATGGCCGCCATCCCGGAAGAGTTTTTCAAGTTCACCGTGCTTTGGTTTTATGTCTTGCGGCATAAGGAATTCGACGAGCCCATGGACGGCATTGTCTACGGCGTGGTCGCCTCTTTGGGCTTCGCCACCTTGGAAAACATCATGTACACGGCCGAAGGCGGCCTGGGCGTAGCCATCCTGCGAGCGCTGACGGCGGTCCCCCTCCATGCTTTCCTGGGTGCCATCATGGGTTACTACGTGGGCCAGATGCGATTCGGCAAGCCCGCGATGCGATCCAAGAACCTCTGGATGGCCTTAAGCATCCCCATGTTGCTCCACGGCCTCTATGATTTCCCCATCCTGACCGTCAAGCAAATGCAGGAAAACCTGGGCACGGCAAGCCCCGTGGGCGAAGGCCTCGGCCTGGTCGGCGTCACGCTCATCGTGCTCATCTTCACCTGGGTCTGGGCCATCAAGCTCACCAACCGTCTGCGTCGCGAACAAAACGCCGAGCAAAAAACAACGCAGCAGCAAGCGACACACGCCGCAGCCGA
>JAUVAM010000549.1 GCA_030591745.1 Deltaproteobacteria bacterium | reverse complement strand
GGATACGCGTACCGTGGATGTGCACATGGCCCGCTTGCGCGCCAAACTGCACGAGGACCCGGATGCACCCCAGCGTCTGTTCACCGTGCGGGGCAAGGGATACATGTATCGGGAAGGCGGCGAATGAATCGGGCTCGGGCAAGCTGGTTGGCTTTTGGGCTGTTCTCCTTGATCCTCCTGGGTTCCATTGCGGGCCTCTCGCTGGCCTTGCTGCGCGCCGAGCAAGCCCGAGCCAAGGCCCAGCAACAGGCAGCCCTGGAAGAAAACGTGCGGCTGGCCTTGTGGCGCATGGACTCGGCCCTGGCCCCTTTGGTGGCACAGGAGGATGCTCGTTCGCCGCGGAATTACCTGACGAGCCATGTGGCCTCTCCGCTCATTTATCTGCATTTCGAAATGGACAAGATCGGTGAGCTGAGTTCTTCGCGGCAGACAGAGGCCAAGCGCGATAGCCTGCGGGCATTGCAAGCCGGTTTGGATCGGCGGGTTGTGGAGCGGCACTTAGAGCCGATGCCTCCAGGGCCGCCCGTGAAAGTGGCCTCGCTTCAGTCGCCCAAGCAGCCTCTTTTGAACCAGCAGCAAGTTTTGAACCGACAGGAATACCAGGCGCGCAATCGAGCCACCCAGCAAGTCGTGCAAATGGCCAACCTGTACAACCCGAGTCGTCCCTCGAAAACCAGGGGCCCGAAGGCCAAAGATCTGCTAGCGGATGAGACGGGCTCCATGCGTGCCCTGTGGAGCGGAGGCGAGTTGCTTTTGCTGCGCCGTGCTCGTCTGCAAGGTTTGCCTCGCATCCAGGGTTGTTGGTTGGATTGGTCGCGTCTGCGGAAGGACTTGCTCAAGGAGGTCAAAGACCTCTTGCCTCTGGCTGATTTGGTCCCACGACGAGGCGAAGCGAATCCGGAACAGCAGCGTACCCTGGTCGCGTTACCCCTGGATCTTTTGCCGGGGGCCTTGTCGCCTCAAAACGCGTCGGCATGGTCTCCAGCCTTTTTGACTTTGCTACTGGCTTGGCTGGGGGTTTTGGGGGCGCTTGTGGCCACCGCCATTTTGTTGCACGGGATCTTGGCTTTGAGCGAACGGCGGGCGGCCTTCGTGTCGGCGGTGACCCATGAGTTGAGAACCCCCTTGACCACCTTTCGGCTTTACGCGGAAATGCTGGCCGAGGGCATGGTGCAAGAGCCCGAGCAGCTCAGGCATTACCATCGCACCTTGTTGGCCGAGGCCGAGCGTTTGGACCATCTGGTCCACAATGTCTTGGGCTATGCCCGGCTGGAGCAAAGTCGCGACGGTGTGCGGCGTGAGGACCTCGTTTTGGGTGATCTTGTGCAGCGCATCCGTCCCCGTCTTGAGCATCGACTCGATCAGGTGGGCATGGGTCTCTTGGTGGAGCCAGAATCTTCTTGCGAGGTCTGGCGCAGCTCATTGCGCTCGGATCCGGAAGCCATCGAGCGCATCCTGTTCAACCTGGTGGACAACGCGGCCAAGTACGCGTCCGCCGCCGAAGACAAAGATGTGCGTCTTTGGGCTGGGCTGTCACCGGATGGCCGGACGCTCATGATCGATTGTTTGGATGCGGGTCCCGGCTTGGGACAAGTGTCGAAGACGAATCTGTTTCGACCCTTCACGCGCTCCGCCGAGCAGGCGGCGGGCAAGGCACCCGGTGTCGGCCTGGGCCTGGCCTTGAGTCGACGATTGGCCAGGCGCCTGGGCGGGGATTTGACCCATGAGCCAGGCAAGGATCGCGGCACGGGTTTTCGCTTGAGTCTGCCTGCCTCAGGACAGAGAGACAGCGGCGAAGGAGACGGCTGAACGTGTTGGGCCCTCGTGATGTACGCGGTAATCCAAGACTTGGCCGCGTAGCTTGGGCATGGCTTCGAGCAGGAGTGCCAGCACGGGTTGACCGCAGACGTTGAACTCGTCGGTCACGCGCTTGGACTCCGCCCAGAAATCTTCTATCGAGCCTTTGCACAGGGCGTCCAGCAGTGCCTGGTCGTGAGTGGAGAAGGCCTCTTCCATTTGGGTTGCGGTCTTGCTGTGGCCGAACTTGGGACCCACGTGACTGAAGTCCACGCCTGCCACCACGAAGGAGTCCTCCGCGAGTTCGGCCAGGCTGTCGATGAGCGGCCCCAGGCCCGCCAAGTCTTTCGGGCGACTCACCTTGTCCAAGTGTTCTCTCAATGAGCCCAAGAGAATCGGTACGATCGGCACCTCGCAACCCCATCGTCGCTGCAGGAACAACATTTGAAACTCGATGCTGTGTTCGCTTCGGTGGGCGAAGTCGTCTTCGGCGGACCAGGACCCGGCAGCTTGTGTGATTTTGTTGACGGCTTTTTGGTCCACCGGAGAACGGCCAAAAGGCGTGTCGTAAGTCTTGTTGCTGGCCGACAGGAGACCTGAGTCCATGCGATGTCCGGTGCCCAGGAGCAGGATGCGCTTGGGGGCCTCGGCTGGGAGCGCGGCATAGGCCTGGGCGTAGACCGCGGCCCCTGTTTTTGGATCGATGTGGGGCGCCACCAACACTTTTGGATTGTGGCGGCTTGCGGTCGAGTCGGATGCCTGAGCCAGGATGCCGTCGATGAAGGCCGCCAGTTCCTCTGCGTCTTTGGGGTAGGCTTGCCCGGCGTGGGCCGCGGGTCGATGGGCCTGTACCGAGAAGGCTGAGCGAATCTGGGCCAATCGCAACAGGTATTGCTCGCTTTGCAGCATGAACAGGCCATCCAGATCCCGGATTACCTGCAGGGCCTCCTCGGTGGAGACCAGCTCGCCGTCGTTCAGGCGAGTCAGCATGAGCTTCAGTTCCTTGACGCGATGCACGCCGTCGAAGAGGGGCAGCAAGGGCAGGACCTGAGGAGACAAGAGCGCCTGATTGTCGCCCAACTCCATGGGATCTTGCACCAGGTACAGGATCTGATCCTTGACTTGCACCGGGATGAGTTGGATGTCGCCACGCAAGCGGGGCAATTTGTCCATGCTTTCTCCTGTTAGTGGCATTTACGAATCGTTCTTTGATTCGTTAGTGCCACGTTATGCTGCGGTGTATTGCGCGGTGTTGGGGGAGAGCTTAGCAGATGGCCAGACTCGATTACAGTCGGCCTTGCTCCTTGGGGGGAATTGACGTATGCCCAAGGAACAAATTCGAGCCATGCCGAGGTGATGATGCGACAGAAAATGGAAGACTGGAAGGCCCTGAAACAACATGCCCAGAAGCTGAAGGGCAAGCACCTGCGTGACTTGTTTGCCGAAGATGCAAAGCGTGGCGAGCACCTGCGCGTCGAGGGGGCGGGCTGGTTGTTGGATTACGCCAAGCAGCGCATCGACCCCAGGGGCATGGAGCTTTTGTTGGATCTGGCTCGCTCATGCGCATTGGAGGACGAACGAGAGGCCATGTTTTCCGGCGAGCATATCAATCGCACGGAGGACCGGGCCGTTTTGCACGTGGCCTTGCGAAATCGTTCAGATGAGCCCGTTCTTGAAGACGGTGAGGATGTCATGCCCGCGGTGCGGAATGAGTTGGCGCGCTGTTTCGATTTCGCGCGTCGTTTGCGTTCGGGCGAGTGGAAGGGTCATACGGGCAAGGCCATCCG
>JAUVAM010000368.1 GCA_030591745.1 Deltaproteobacteria bacterium | reverse complement strand
CGGATGGTGAAGGGCTGTGCGTTCCATGTGTAGCGGATGGCATTGGATTCAATCTCTGCGAAGATGCAGTCCTCCACCAGGGTCGGTCCGTTGATCGCCAGGGCGGTGTCTGCAAAGCCTTGCAATTGAATATGACTGATGGATGAGCCGGCGCTTTGCAGGCCGGATTCGGCGTTGGTGACAACCTCCACGCGCATGTCGGCGGGATCGGCCCATTCGGGCGGGTAGAGGTAAAGGGTCCCGTCAGCCCAGAACCATTCTCCCGGGGCGTCCAATTCATCCAGGTCCCCGTCGATGAAATAGCCTGAGCCGGCGTCGCTGAAGGGATCATGAAAGCGTCCCTCCTCGCCCAATTCCAGTATGTTTGTTGCGCTGTGGGCGATGATGGGGCGTGTTTCCCACCACCAACTCCATCGGCGCCAGCGCACCTGGGCACCGGTCCACCGGCCTGGGCTCACGCCGGGTCGCGCGGCAAGTTCCGCGTCTTCAATGCGATCGGGATCGTCATCGTTGTCTACACGCAAAAAGCCGGTGTTTGGGTAGCGGGCAAGCGGAACAAAGCGGCCGTTTACGTAGCAGGCAAGCACTGGATCGGCAACCGCCCCTGTATGCACGGCGGGCAGTGTGGCCCATGAGTTCGGCAATTCGACCAAGAGACTGGCGGTCAACACGGGGGGCATTCCTTCGCCGTAAGCCGTCAAGGTCAGATCGCTTCCCAAACTCAAGTTTCCGATTCGATATGTTCCGTTGCGCTGGAGCAAGATGCGGTCACCCGCTGCGGCCCGTTCCAGGGCGTGAGCTGGGCTGGCCAAAGGCGCATCTTCCGTGCCCGCTGCGCCATCCGCGCCTTCGGGAGACACGTGCCAGTCGGCGGCCAGTGTAGCGCTTGGTGATGAGAGCAGCAGTAGCAGCAGCATCGGATGAAGTAGGGCTATTCTTGTTTTTTTCATGTCACCCCGCCGTAAAAAAAGGGCTCCCAGCTGGGAGCCCTTTGAATCCTGTCGTCTGTTTTGTGACTATCGTCGCCGACGCCGTCGTCGCTTACGCCGGCTCTTTTTTTCTGCCTTTTCCTTCTCGATCCATTCCTTTTCTACTTCATCCACGGTCTTGCCTTCACGCAAACCCTGGGCTTTTGCAAGATAGGCCTTCTCTTGCTTCTCACCCTCGGAGCCGCCCAGCTCTTTGAAAACCTTGGCGATGTCATCATAGATGACCGCGATCTTATCGTGGGACTCGCCGGATTTGCCCATGTGCATGACAGCCTTACCCATGCTGTCCAGGGCGTTTCCGTAGTTTTCGGCGCTCAAGTAAATGAGGCCCATGTAATGGTAGACTTCGGCCCGCTCACCGCCGGGCAACATCATGGAATTTTCGTATTCCGTGCGAGCCTGGTTGTAGAACTCACGCATTTTGGCTTCTTGTTCTTTGTCGTCGGCCAGTTTGTTGCCCATGCCCTGGTAACAGCGAGCCACATGGAAGCGCGCCTCGGCGCTCAATTCGTCGAGTTCCACACCCTTTTTGAACTCGACCATGGCGTTGTCCAGATCGTCCATGCGCATCAACAAGTCGCCCTTTTTGGCGAAATAGGTAACCGTGGGCTTCAGGTATTTTTCGTACTCTTTCAGTTTGGCGATGGCATCTTGTTGTTCGCCCAGCACGAAGAGGCTCTCGGCCCGGTCGAAGTGTACTTTGGGCATTTGGGGGTCAAGCTCTATGGCCTTGGCGAAAGAAGCCTTGGCCTTGGCGCCATCCTTGTTCATGGCCGCCAATCGACCCGCCAGGTTGTGAGCTTCGGCGCTGCCGTCCCACGCAGCCAGGGACTCGCGTAAGAATTCGGCCGCCTTGGGCGGACCTTCGTCTTTTTGGGCCAGTGCGTATTCGGCTCGCACCAGGTAGAGCAGGCTTTTTTGTGGGGCTGAGAATGAGTCCGCAGGGTGTTTTTCCGGATCCATCATGTTGTCGAGGATTTTTTTTGCCTTGTCCAGGCCCTTGTCTCGTTGCACGTACGCATAGGCCAAGCGCAGGTTCGTGGAGTTGTGGTCCGGATTGATGCGTAAGGCATCTCGGAAATAGCGGATGGCTCGGGGGTAGTTGCCTTCCCGCAAGTAGACATCGGCGAACATGGACATGTAGTGAGGGCTGCCGCCGCTAAATTTGGCTGCCCGGCTGAAATCTCCGCGGGCTTCTTTCAGCTTGCCTCGAGCCAGCTTGGCTCGACCCTGGATGCCGAAGATCATGTCGCTCAGGTAGATGTCTTTTTTGTTGATGGCGCGTTCGACCGTTTTCTGCAGGAAATCGTCCGCGTCCTTGGGCTTGTTCTCCTCGAGCATGACGATGGCCTTGATGGCGAAGCGCTCGGGGTAGGGCATTTCCTCGACGTCCATCCAGGCTTGGGTTTTCTTGAGGTTCTCCAGCCGGTCCTTCTGGTTATGATCCAGGAACAACAGCGCCTGGACAAAGGATTGCCGAACGATGGTTTTTTCGTGGCTGTCATCTAAGACCAGGGCCTTTTTGTGTTCTTGCTCGGCCTTGATCAAATCGTCGAAATTGTCACGCGGTGTCAGCACGGAAGCAGTTTTTAATGCCGCGCGGACCTGCACCAGGATTTCGACGTGGTGCTGGTACCAAAGAAAAATCCCGCCCATGATCAACGCCACAACCATCACCTGAGAGATGCCGATCCACAGGGGTCGCGGCGGGGTGTTGTTCAGGTGGGTCGAGCGCGGCAGCCAATTGTTTTCCGGCTGGCCGTTCTTGGTGGCGGCTACCTTTTCATCGATCGATTTGAGCAATTCCCGGGTGAAGGGATCCCCCGGTTCGATTTCGATGGCTTTGAGAAATTGCGACACGGCCTTTTGATCCTGGCTGCGTTCCAGGTAAATTTCACCCAGCGCGCGATGGGCCGCGAAGGCCTTGGGATCGGCGACGATGGCTTTTCTTAGCTCGCCTTCGGCCTTGCCGTCTTCGTAATTGTGGTACAGAGCCATGGCTAGAGCCAGGCGACCGTCTTTCGCCGTGGGGCTTTTGGACAACCCCAATTTACATACCCGGACAGCCTGCACAGGCAGGTTCCGATCCATGTAGGCGCGGGCCAGTGGCACAAAGTTGCCATGATCTGCTTCAAAATCGGCTTCCAGCCGATCAATATCCACCCCGGTTATGTCTTTCGCCTGGGCCATTCTGTCCTCCGGCGTAGACGCAAAGTGCGTCCTGGGTTGGCTTTAAGAATCGATGGCCTGAATAACAAAGGCTGCAAGTACTGTCAAGGCAAATGGATTCGGGTGCGAGGGGGTGGGAGAGGTGTGATATTGACTTGCCCCGCCTCTCTGCCGTAGCCTTCGAACAAGCCGACACACAAAAATGCAGACCGGAGCGATAAAGCATGCTTAAGCGGTTGTTTTCCATGTCCGGATTCAAACTGGGCGTTTTGCTGACGCTGCTTTTCTGCGGGGTCAAAATATACTGGGTTATCAACGGTAGCGTTGGGGGTTCAACTTTTTCGACCGCGCTTTCGAATCTGGAGAATTCCTTTTCGGATCTCAAGTTCATCATTCGGGGTGGTCCGGAAAAAGATGAAGAGCGACAAGCTTTTCAAAAAGACGCCCACGTGGTTATCGTGGCCATCGACGAGAAGAGCCACCGCATGCCCGATCTGGGACTGTGGCCGTGGCCCAGGGAAAAAATCGCTATCATGGTTGAGGAGTTGCTGCGTTGCAATGCCAAGGTAGTTGGTTTCGACGTGGTCTTCGCTGAGCCGGATGCCGCCCGTATCATGCCCGTCTTGAATAAACTGGTCAAAGAATACCAGAAAGTCGAAAATCCCGATTCAGGGTTTGCCGAGGTCTTGGCTCGCACCAGTGAGAAAGCGAATGGGGACGCTCGTTTCGAAAAGGTCTTGGAGGATTCGGAAAGCGTGGTTTTGGGGTACTTCTTTTTTGCTGACGCAGAAGAATTGAAGGGGCTGGACCGCAAAGAAGTCATTGATCGGGGGGCGGAATCCATCGGTTTCGGGGCCATCGGGTTCGTAAAATGGGCCAAGGGAATGGATGTGGAGCAGATCTTTCACCCCGCAATGGGTGTTCGGGCCAATCTGCCGATTTTTACCGAGGCTGTGGAGCATTACGGATTCTTCAATATGGTGTCGGATGGTGACAGGATTTATCGTCGTTCACCCCTGATATGGTCTTTTCCTGAGCAGGGAGATAGTCAGGGGGGGGGCAAGGCCAAGCTGAATTTATTTCCGGCGCTTTCCTTGGAGATGCTCTCCGTCTACTACGGTCATCCGGTGAATGTGTATGTTTGGCAAGACCCTTTCGAGGATGTCTTCGTACCGGGTGAGATGAATTTGTTCATCGGTCCGATTGAACCCCCGGGAAAAGATCATATCCATATTCCAGTGGACGAACACGGTCGTTTTCGGATGAAATACTACGGAAGAGGCAAGACATTTAAGCATGTTTCAGCGGGCGGTATAATCAACAAGGAACCTGAAGCCTGTGAGGCGGTTCGGGACAAGATTGTACTCGTGGGTGCGACCTCGGTTGGTGTCTTTGACTTGCGTCCGATGGCGTTAGACGCTTCTTTTCCTGGTGTGGAGATCCACGCCACCATCATCGAGAACGTCATCCGTGGGGAGTATCTCTATCGCGATTGGAACATCGGCATGATGGAGTTTGCCTTCATGCTGTTTGTCGGTTTGCTTTTCAGTTGGCTGCTGACCCGGTTTCGCCTTACCTTGAGCATGATGGCCTTGTTGGTGTTTTCTTTCACCATGCTGACCGTGGACGTTAAGATGCTGTTTCCCTCCGGCATTTTGGTCTACCAACTCCTGCAGCAGGTTCACCTCTTCGTTCTGTTTTTGGCTATCGCCGTTTACCGCTACGCAACGGAAGAGCGGGAGAAGGCCAAGATCCGTAATGCTTTCCGGTTTTATTTGTCCGGCGATGTGATTGATAACGTCCTGCAGGACACGAGCAAGCTGAAGCTGGGTGGTGAGCGGCGTGAGT
>JAUVAM010000314.1 GCA_030591745.1 Deltaproteobacteria bacterium | reverse complement strand
GATCAGCCCATCGTCGATGGCCTCGTCACCGGTCATGCGGCGCAAGGAATCGATGAGCTTGCGCACCACGAAGATGTTTTCCCGCTCGTTGTTGCCGCCGATGTTGTAAACCCGACCCGGCTGACCTTGATCGATGACTTTGGCGATGGCTCGGCAATGATCGTCGACATAAAGCCAGTCGCGCACATGCTTGCCGTCACCGTAGACCGGCAAGGGCTCGTGGGCCTGAGCATTCCGAATCATCAGGGGGACCAATTTTTCTGGGAACTGATAGGGCCCGTAGTTGTTGGAGCAACGTGTGGTACAGGCGGGCAGACCGTGGGTGTGATGCGCGGCGGCCACCAGCATATCGGCGGCGGCTTTGCTTGCGGCATAGGGATTGCGCGGGGCCAAGGGCGTGCTTTCGCTAAAGGCCCCGTCGGCGGGCAGACTGCCGTAGACCTCGTCCGTGGAGTTCTGGATGTACTTTTTGCCCGGAGCCCAGGTGCCATCGACAAACCAATGCCGCCTGCATGCGTCGACGAGGCACTGGCTACCCACGACGTTGGTCTCCAAGAAGATCCGGGCGTCGTGGATGGAGCGGTCCACATGGGACTCGGCCGCGAAGTTGATGACCACCGAGGGGGCATGCTCAGCGAAAACGCCCTCTACGGCTTCTGCGTCCGCGATGTCGCCACGAATGAAGGAATAGCGATCAGGATAAGCCTCGTCCAGGCCCGCCAGATTTTCCAAATTGCCGGCGTAAGTCAGCTTGTCGTAGGCGATGATCCGACAATCGGATCGCGTCTGAAGCATCAAGTGAACGAAATTGGCGCCGATGAAACCCGCGGCACCGGTCACCAGCCAGATCACGAAAAGGCCCCCAGTTCGCGCAAGTAGCGTCTTGTGGCGTCTTGCCAATCCGGCAACTCGTGGCCGATGGTGTCTACCAGTGGATAGTTATCCAAGACAGAGCAAACCGGCCTGGCTACGGCCTGGGGGAAAGCGTCGCTCTGCACCGGCTCCAGCTCCACTTTCAAGTTGGCGTAATCCCGGATGTAATAGGCCCATTCGAATCGGCTACAAGATTCAGCGTTGGTCAAGTGATACAGCCCGTATGCTCCGCTCTCCAGGATATCGATGGCTGCTGCGGCGGCATCCAAAGAATACGTGGGCTTGGCCACCTGATCGATGACGATCTTGACCTTGTCCGAGGCCTCGGCCCAGCGCAGGACCTTGCGCACGAAGTTGTCGCCGTTCCCACCGAAGAGCCAACTCAAACGAACGACGAAATGTCGGTTGCACAAGCTGCGAACCATTTCCTCGCCTAAAAGTTTGCTCTGACCGTAACGGTTGATGGGCTGTGGCCGATCCATGATGGTGTAGGGCTCACGTTGTCGGCCATCGAAGACATAGTCGGTGGAAAAGTGCATCAAACCCACACGCTTTTCCTCCGCCACGATGGCCAGGTTGCGCGGACCGATGCCATTGACCCGTATGGCCGCGTAGGGCTCTTTTTCCGCCTGGTCCACCAGGTTGTAGGCCGCACAATTGAGAATGAAATCGGGACCGTATTCACCCACCACCCGTCGCACATCCGGCAGGCTTGCGATGTCCAGTTCGGAAAGGTCCGTGGGCAGAAAATCCAGACCACGTGCCCGGCAAGTCCTGATCAAATCCTGTCCAAGCTGCCCATGAGCACCCGTAATTAAGAGTTTCATGCCTTCTCCTCACCGATGCGAAAGCCCAACTTTTCCAAGGTGGGCAAAGCCGCGTCCTTGTCGCTCAGTAGCGGTTCTTGCCCCTTTTCCAAGGGCCAGCGAATGCCGATTTGTGGGTCATCATAGATGAGGCCCGCCTCGTCCTCGGGATGATAATACGCCGAGCACTTGTAGGCCAACTCCACCGAGTCGCTCAAGGCCAAAAACCCATGGGCGAATCCAGCCGGGATAAAAAACATCCGATGGCCTTCGGCGTCCAGTTCCACCCCATGCCACTTTCCGTAAGTGGGGGATCCGGCCCTCAGGTCCACGGCCACGTCGAAAACCTTGCCCGCGAGCACCCGCACCAACTTCGCCTGAGGATGTCGCCTCTGGAAGTGCAGACCACGCAAAGTACCGCGCAGCGAACGGGAATGGTTGTCCTGCACAAAGATTTCCTGGATACCCAGTTCGGCGAAGTCTCGGCCGCTATAGGTCTCTTTGAAGAACCCCCGTGCATCCCCATAGACCTTGGGCTCGACAATTTTCAAATCAGAAATGGAGGTGTCTATACACGAAAAATTCAAGGCCTGCCCTCCGAAGCCATGTCGATCAAGTATTGGCCGTATTCCGTAGCCCGATGCGCCTCGGCCAAACGGCTCAACTGCTCCGTGTCGATGAATCCCATGCGCCAAGCGATCTCTTCGATGCAGGCCACGTAATAGCCCTGCCGGTTCTGGATGGCCGCGACGAAATTGGACGCGTCCAAAAGTCCCTCACAGGTACCGGTGTCCAGCCAGGCCATGCCACGGCCCAAAAGCTCCACCCGAAGCTTGCCTTCCTCCATATAGCGCCGGTTCAAATCGGTGATCTCCAACTCACCCCGCGACGAGGGTTTCAAGGCGCGCGCCATGTCCACTACGCGCCGATCGTAGAAATACAGACCCGGTATCGCCCAGTGACTACGAGGCTTTTCGGGTTTTTCCTCCAAGGACAGCGCTTTGCCATCTGAATCCACTTCAACTACGCCGAACTCTCTTGCGTCTTTGACGTAATATCCAAAAACCATGGCCCCGTCGTCGACCGCGGCACCTCGACGCAAAATCTCGGTCAGGCGCTGTCCATAAAAAATGTCGTCACCCAAAATCAACGCAACTTCTTCGCCGTCGATGAAGTCGGCACCCACGATAAAGGCATCGGCCAAGCCTCGAGGCCACTCTTGGGCTTGATAGGAGAACGACAGTCCCACCTGCTCGCCCGTGCCCAACAAAGTCTCGTAGACCGGCAGGTCCCTGGGGGTTGAGATAATCAAGATTTCCCGGATGCCGGCCAGCATGAGCACGGACAAGGGGTAGTAAATCATGGGTTTGTCATAAATGGGCAGAAGCTGCTTGGACACGGACTTGGTCATGGGATGCAATCGCGTACCCAGGCCGCCCGCCAAAATGATGCCCTTCATACCGTACCTCCTCTTCCTGCTTATCCAAGCGAATTTGATCCCTCGTTTTATTCAGACGTTTTATTCAGAACCTGAGGACCCGTCAACCTGGGAACCAAAGGAACTGGCCCAAGCCCCCCCCCAGGCTGCCCAGGACCAGGGCCAGCCAAGGACGCAGAGCTGAGTCCTTCCAGGGGGATTTTCCCAAAACAAAATATGTCGAGAGAGTCAAAGCCGAGACAATGGCCATCACCGGCAGGAAATCCAGTCGACCCGGAAGCATGCTGGCTGTCGAGCGATAGGCCAAGATGGCCTGACTGGCGCCAACCACCAGGGCCGTGGCAGCCAGGGCCAAACCCATCACGGGCAACAAGTCGTCACCCCATGAGGCCGGAGCTCTCTGCTCCTGCCTGCCAAGCGCCGGCGAGAGACTCGCGCCCATGGTGAACAAGAGGGCAAACACCACTTCGCCGTCCCAAAAAGGATCATGAAAAAGCCCGACCAAAAGAAAAGCCACCACCCCGGCCATGGAGCCATGAACGAACCCTCGAAGCCAGGGCTCGTCATCCGGCATGCTCCGCAGCCGCCGGCGGGCGGCCCGAAAGTAGGCGAAAAACATCCACACAAAAGCCAACAGACCCAAGAATCCACACTCGGCCATGACGCTCAGCACCAAGTTGTGTGCCCAGGCGATGGTGCCGGGAAAGCGCCGGTTGCCCACTTGCTGCCTGCGAGACTCGACGATGGGGCCCGAGTCCCGCTGGAAGTTCCCGTAACCAATACCCGTCAAGGGCCTGAGACTGGACAGGTCCTGAGCCGTATGCCAGATCGTCAAACGGCCCCAATCATGCTTGCCTTCAAAGCTGTGCCGCAGACGATCGGGCAAATGAGGTCCCAGGATGGTGCCAGCCAAAACAAGCAACACCATACCCCCAACCAGGGCCCCCAAGCGCCAGCGGCCGGACGGCAGCCTGGCCAAAATCAGTCCACCGAGAGCCACGGCAAGCGCCAAGGGAGCCGCCCGGGTCCAGGTAGAAGCCAGACCCGCCAGCAACAAGACAAGCAACAAAACAAGACCAAGTCGCCAGCGCCAGCCCAAGGGCCTGAGCAGCCAGGAAAAGACCCAGGCGATGGGGAAAATCAACACATGGGCCAGGGTCAAACGGCTGAAAAAGAGGCCGATGCCCCCGAAGAAGCCCGACACGCCAGGAGCAGGTCCTAAGGCCTGCTTCACTTGCGGATGCAAAACAGCGCTGAAAGGGTCCAATCCCGAGAGGCTTTGCACCAAGGCCAAGACGCTAACAAGAACCGCGGCTCCCACAAGCCCCGCCAGAGCCCAACGCAGGAGCCGAGGCGTAGTCAGACCGAAATGAGCAACGAAAAAGGCCGACAGGACCCACCAGGAAGTCGCCGTCAGCAGACTGGCCGGTGGTCTCGGGGCGAGAATCAGAGACAAGGCGATGGCAAGCAACCAAGCAACGAAGGGCCTATCCAAGGCCGTGCCCGGCCAAGTACGGCGCAGGGCCAACATACCCAGCAAAAGACTGCTCCCCAAAACCACCGCGACCTGCATACCGAACAAGGAGGTCGAAAGAGACCAGGCCAGGAGCACGGCACTCCAGGCCAAGGGCGCATGTCCCAAACCCTTCATCGCCGACTCCAGGGGCTTGAGAACCAAGTGGCGAGGGCCGCCATGGCAAAGAAAATGCAAACCGCCCAGGCACCCCATGCGGGCGACAGCAAATCCCCGGACACCGAGAAACGACATACCGCCAACAAACCAAAAGCCAGACTCACGAGGCCAGCTGATTCCAACAGGGCCATGGCCAAGCTGCGCCGGCGGGCGGGCGACACCCACAGGGGAAACATGACAAGCACCAACAAGGCAGCCAAGACCGGATAGGACCAACGCATGTGCCAGGCCAGCAACCACTCGGCCGGATCCAAGCCTCGACTCAGCAAGGCTTGGGCCGTGGCCTCAAGCTCTGCCAGGCTCTTTTCCGCCGGGCGGCCGGATAGATCCTGAAAACGCTCGGGCCCCACCGCCCAATCCAACTTCAACTCTTTGTGGACCTTGAAGCGGGAGCCCTCCGGAAAAAAACCTCGCTCCTGAACCGAATACCCATACCAAGCGCCCTCGGAATCGCGCCAGCGCACCTTACCGATGTCCCAACGGCGCTTCAGATGAAAGGCCTCATCCAGGTCCAACACAGTCACCGCCCGCATTCGCTTGCCGTCCACCGTTCGGGGACCCAATCGAATCAATCGATTTTCCCCCGCCGCGAACCACAAGTGGGTGCGGAAAAAACGCCAACTCGAGTCAAGCCGGCCCAAGGATCCGTGCATCAGGGATTCCATATTCCGGGTGGCGGTCGGCACCGCCCATTGACTCAAGGCCATCAT
>JAUVAM010000162.1 GCA_030591745.1 Deltaproteobacteria bacterium | reverse complement strand
CTGGTCTTCTTCTTGCTGGTCTTCTTCTTGCTGGTCTTCTTCTTGCTGGTCTTCTTCTTGCTGGTCTTCTTGCTGGTCTTCTTGCTGGTCTTCTTGCTGGTCTTCTTACGGGTCTTCTTACGGGTCTTCTTACGGGTCTTCTTCCGGGTCTTCTTCCGGGTCTTCTTCCGGGTCTTCTTCCTGGTCTTCTTCCTGGTCTTCTTACGGGTCTTCTTACGGGTCTTCTTCCTGGTCTTCTTCCTGGTCTTCTTACGGGTCTTCCTTCGGGTCTTCTTCCTCTTCTTCTTCTTGCTTCTGTTTACCCTGCGTTTTCTGGCCTTGGCTTTGCTGGCGGGGTTGACCCAGCGAACCTGAATCTCCAGATGCTGGTCTTCGACAAGAGTCCGCTCGTAGCGCTTGATGCGCTGACTACCCGGGCGTCGCACCTCGATGACATGATCGCCCACACTCAGAGGCGATTCCCGCACCGGAGCCAAACCCAAGGGCCGATCATCGACGAAAACCTCGGCCCGCCGGTCCGATCGGACCGACAATTTGCCGACCGGCTCGGGCCACAGCCCCCAGATCAATCCGCCGGCCAGGGCCATCAAGGCTATCCCCGCTGCGACGAAAAGCCACAATCGGAATTTACGACGCTTGAAATCCCGCAGCCGAGGCGTGGTGGTCTCTCCGACCATGCTGGTGATGGGCATGTCCTCAGGCAAAATAGGCACGGATGGAGCGGAAGGGGCCTCCACCAAACCCAGCAAACCATCGGTGTTGATGATATTCTGGGTGGCGTCGCGCTCCTCTCCCTCGTCCTCTATCGGCAGATACTCAGACATGGCCGAGGGAGCAGCGGGCTTGATCTGTTGTGCAACCCGCAAACCGATCAATCGAGCCGTCTCATCCGGACCCGCATAGGCATATAGGGGCTCAAGGGCCTCCAGCACAGAGCCGCCATCGGGCATTCGACGCTTTGGATCCTTGGCGATCATCCATGCCAGCACCCGGTCCACCTCAGGAGGCACCCCAGGCACCACCTCTCCCGCGGGCGGCGGATCAAACTCCATGATTTTCTTCCAGATATCGCCTGGCAAGACATCGGCAAAGGGATTCTTCCCGGTGAGCAACTCGTAAAAAACCACCCCCAGGCTGAACAGGTCCGATCGTCCATCGCACTCACCCCGAGCCACATATTCGGGTGCCATGAACTCGTATTTGCCCTTCAAGATACCGGGCTGGGTAAGCCGACTGTGCTGACTGGCTCGAGCGATGCCGAAGTCGGTGATCATCACCCGCCCCTTCAGATCGAGCAAGATGTTGCCCGGGCTGATGTCGCGATGCACGACCGGCCCATGCTTGGACTTCTCGCCGCCCTTATGGGCATAGGCCAAACCTCGCGCCGCTTCACAGATGACGTGCAAAATCTCAGGCAAGCTCATACAGAGTTTGCCCGGCTCGGCGCGGGCCACCAAGTCTTCCAGATCACAGCCTTCCAGGTACTCCATGACGATGAAGTAAGTGCCCCCCTCGTTGAGCATATCGTAACTTCGAACCAGATTGGGATGCTCCAAGGAAAAGGCGATCCGGGCCTCGTTGAGAAACATCTGAACGAATTCCCGGTCCCCGGCCAACTTGGCAAAGAGTCGCTTGATGGCCACGATTCGAGGGATGCCTCCGCCGACAAGATTCTCCGCGCGAAAGACCTCGGCCATGCCGCCTCGGCCTACCTGCTCACCCAGCAAGTAGTTGCCAATTTTTTGGCCAGACTTCATCAAAACGATGATTCTCCTTATTACACGGGGTTAGGCACATCCACATGCATCACCTGGATGCCGAAATGCGCAGCCAATTGGTCGCCCAAGGCCCGAACCCCCAATTTCTCCGAGTTGTAGTGACCACAGGCCACCAGGCTCAAGCCCAGTTCCCTAGCTGCCGCCACGCTCTGTTCGTGCAGATTGCCGGTCACTAAGAGCTCGACCCCGAGTCGCTTGGCCTCCAGGAGCACCGAAAGATCACCGCCGCTTCCGCTCAAAATCCCGACTTGTTCGACGACCCCATCACCTTGAGGCAGCACCAGACTGGCCCCGCCCAAGGCCTGATCGAGCTTGCTCGCCAGCTCTTGACTGCTCAGACTTTTTGGCAAACGCCCCCGGCAACCCACGGCCCGACCCCGGATAAGCCCCAAGTCGAAGCGAGGCTCGCTAAGGTCCAGCAAGCTTGCCAATTGCGCGTTGTTGCCCAAGGTCGGGTGGGCATCCAGAGGCAGATGGTAGGCCAGAAGGTTCAAACCCGCGGCCAAAAGCCTTCCCAAGCGCCCGCCCATCAGGGGATCGATGATTCGTTCATCCCCGTTCCAAAACAGGCCATGATGAACCAGGGCGAGTTGGGCCCCAGCCTTGATGGCCTCGGTAAAAAATGCGTCCGAAACAGAGGTACAAGTGGCCACCAGGGCCACCTGGTCCTGCCCATGAACCTGCAAGCCGTTGGGGCAGGCGTCTCGAAAAGCGCCTGCCTCCAGCAGGTCATCACAATATTGAACCAGGTCGTTTCGTTGGATCTTGGCCGTCATGGCTTCACCTCTCCGGTGTCTTCGATTCGCGAAGGGCCGGCCAGATCAAAGCGACCCACTTCCACCTTGTCCCCGGTCTTTGTCAAAATCTTGAAAAACTCCAAGCGCCGCTCCCGGTTGGTGCCCTCAAAGAGCACCACCTGCACACGACAGCGGGTTTGGGGATGCCCGTGGGATGAAAAGTACTTGACCGAGACCTGGTAGCTGCCCGTGGGCGCATGGGTCAAGGTGAAGACCTCGGGCCCATGGCCGTCCGTGTCGTCTAAGTCCAGCTTGCCCGCGGCCTTGGTAACCCGGTGGGCGTAATAGCATTCTTCTCCCTTGGGGTCCAAAACATGCAGGTCCACATCCGTCTTGTCGGTGTCCCAACTCAAGACCACTTGCATGTCGACCGCGGGCACATCGGAAAACAAAGACACGCTGTCCCGCCCCTCGCCCGCCTGATTCCGTGCCATGACTTCCAGGGTGTTGGCGCCACGGCTCACGACCAGGGTGGCGCTAAACTTGCCCGCCTGCACGTCTATCCAGCGCTCATAGCCGTTGACCACCAGGACGGCCCGTTTGATTGCCTCGTCGCTTACCATACCGCTGATTTGGACGATGCGCTCGGTGGACCAGCCCCCGCTGGGGGTATCGATGGACACGGTGGGCGCTTCGGCCGATTCAGCCGCCATGGTGGCGGCCAGACCCACCAGGAAAATGGCCACCCCTATCATCAATGCCCTCATGGACTTAGCTCCACCGCCAGGCTGTCCCCAGCGGAGTTGCCTGCAAATTGGGGGTCGTACATGGGCTGCACCCGGGCCGGCAGCATGCGGTATTGCCCAGGCACGGTGGCCCTGATTAAATAGCCCAGCCTGCGCTTTCCTTTCGACATTTGGGTCAAAAAGAAGGCGACGTGATCATCATGAAAGGCCCGATGCATTCTGGGCTGCACAAGCTTGAGCCCCGGGATTTTATAACCAGCGTCCCGCTCCACGGGTGCCGAACCCGCCGGAAAGGGATCCGAGACCATGATGAACTCGGCGTCTCGGGAAGCGGTCAGGTCCAGGGTAACCAGGAGCAAGTCGCCGGGCGATACGGGTCCCCTGATGGCTTCCAAGCGGGTCTTAAAACCCTCGACCGAGGGCTCGCGGATCACCCGCTGAAGTTTGCGGTTGATGAGAAAAGGTCCGCCTCGGGCGGGGATGGGATCAGCCCGGCCAAAGAAAGAGAGAGAGGCGTCCACATAGAAAACCCCCTGGCCATCCCGCCCCACTTCGTACTTGTTTTCTCCTTTTTTTGCAGTAAGTTGCTCGAATAACTTAATGCTTGGCTTGAACACGTCATCTGCCGAAATTTTGCGGGCCGGCCTCGCCTGTCCATTGAACTGAAGCTCGATGGTAGAGGCCATCTTCTTGGCACCGAACTTCTTGAGGTAGTCGACCAAAGCGTAAATCGCCATGGAAGTATCCCTGGTTGAATGCCACCGGCTGCCTTGCCTTGCCGCCATCAAATAGCGCAGCGCGGACTCCACCTGGGCCGAATCGGGTCGAGTGGCCAAGAGCGCTCGCAAAACCGCGGCCGTGCTCTCCACCGGATCGGAGGCCCAGCCCATGCCGGCCTCGTCCCCCCAATGCGCGCCCGAGTCCGTTTTGTGACTGACGAGCTCCAACTGACCCGAAAGCTCCATGGCTTGCTCGCGCATGCCCAACTCCAACATGGCCATGGCCAAAAGCGCCTTGCCGTATTCGGTCAATCCCTCTGGCCTACCTTTGAGTTTCTCCAGCATCGCCGGGTACTTCACATCGGCCAAGGCCAGGCTATAGAGCAAATAGGCCCGCTGGGTGGGACCCAGTTTGCTCGATCGGCTCAGGGCCTTGAGGCGGTTGACGCCCCTGGAAAACATGTTCTCTTCCACCGGATGCCCTAAGCGCTTGGCCGTGGCCAGGCCTTGCACCACGTAGGCCGTCATGAAGGGATGGTTGGGGTCGTCCAACCACCATCCCCAGCCTCCGTCATCGTGCTGCAGGCGGGCCAATCGGGCAAGGCCCATCCGAATTTGCCGGGGTAGCTCTGCCGCCAATCGGCGATGCGCCATGGCCTCGTCACCCATCACCTTGGCCACCACCAGATTGGGCAAAAAGCGGCTCATGGTCTGCTCGGTGCAGTGGTAAGGATAGGCGTTCAAATAATCGATGGCCGCAAAAATGGCCGGTGCCACCCCCGAAGACAAGGTCATGCCCGCCTTGCCGCTGTCCGGATCGGCATCGACGGGCAGGCTCAGCGTAAAGCTTGCTTTGGGCTGGGCTTCATCCAAGACCCCGGAGGCCAACAAAACCTGCTCCAAGCCGTAGCGCGCCACCGGCAAGTCCATAGCCAGGGCGTCAGACTCCTTCCCCGTGGCCGAAGCCAAAAGCTGAATGCGGCCCGCTCCTCCAGCCTCCAGACGCCAGAGGGCGCTCTTCATGCCGCCCGCGGGTACCTCCAGGTCCTGGTCTTGCCCCTCAAGTTTCGCCACTTGTCCCTCGGCTTTCAAGCTCGTCGTAAGCCGCAAGTCGCTGGACGTGTAGTTATGCACCATCACCGCCACGGTGCTTTTGTCACCTTCAACAAAAAAGCCAGGCGCGGCCAGGCGCAGCACCACGGGCTTGTTCACCTTCATTTTGCCCAGGCCCTGCCCCACCCGACTGTCCGTCGTGATGACTCGAGCCGTGGCCCGCCAGGTGGTCAGGTTGTCCGGCATGGTGACCCGATGGCTGACTCGACCGTCGGCCCCGGTGACCAGCATAGCCTGGAAGTCCAGGGTATCTTTGAAGTTCTTCCTCACCTTGAGGCTGGCCAGGGACTTGAAAGACCCGGGCACCACAGGCGCCCGCATGTCCAAGGCGGCCATGCGATCCTTGGCATCCGCCCCATAGCCGTAGAAACGAAAATCCAAAGAACAAGAGGGCCTCACGTTGTTGCGCTTCCGATGATAGAAAAATCGGCCAATGGGCACGGCCAGCTCAGGGCTCAAGGCGTAAATGGCCTCATCCACGATGCCCAATGCCACTTCAGCCCTGGGCACCGGCCTACCTTGGTGATCCCGCACCGTGACCGTGAAAGCCACCTCCTGGCCTGGTCGGGCCTCGGCCTTGTCCGCGGAGACCGCCACATTCAGCAGTCGATCCACCGGCGGTACCACCACGTCTAAGCGTCGCTCATGCAATTGGCCATCGAAAATCGTTGCGGCACGGACGAAGAAATTGGGCGTCTGGGCTTTTTCGATGGGTACTTCCACCACCGCCGAGAAACCCCGACTTTTAACCACCTCATGCCGGTAGAGCCGCCCGCCTTCCACGGTGAAAAGGAGATGGGCATCGGCATGGGGACAGAGCAGGAGAAAACGGGCCTTCTCCCCCTGTCGGTACGAACGCTTATCCGCAATGATTTCCAGCTCTTTGGGCGCATACGGGATGTCACCGCCCTCGGAGGTGACGAAAACCCGGGTCTCGGCTTCGAGCTTGCCGCCATGGCCATCTGAGGCTTTGGCGGCAATTTGGTATGTCCCTGAAGCCTTGGCGTCAAAAACGAACCAGGCCTCCCCCTTTTTCCCGGTGTCCAAACTCTGCCCGGCCAATCGCTCTGTCTTGGCCTCCCCGGCATGGAGGCCGGTCTGGGCCTGCAACTCCAATTGAACCTTGGCTGCCACGGGCTTGCCTGAAAAATCTCGGCTGCGCACCTTGATTCGAACCGACTGACCAGGCCGGTTCAACAGGTACTCGGGCTCTAAGGCCAAATGAAAACGGGCCCGCGTGACACGCACCCGACTCCGACCGGTGACGGGCTGCGCCGAGGCGTCGGTGACCTGCGCCTCCACGCCGTAGGTATAATCAATGCTGTCCGGGCTGGTGGTGAAGCTGAAGTTGAAACGCCCTGTTGCGTCCAACTTGCCCTCCAGTTCCTCCACCGTTTCCCTGAGGCTGTTTCGGTATTCCGCGTCCGAGTAATACCAGGAGAAATCCGCGTCGATCCACCAGGGCAGGTAAAAACGACTGCGGAAAACCGTCAGCTTGATCTTGGCGTCAGGCACGGGGGGGCCAAAGTAATAGTTGGCCTGAACGAACCCGCCCACCTTCTCGCCACCGGTGCAAGCCGACTTCTCAGGCCGCACCGAAACCTTGTACTCGGGCTTGCGGTACTTCTTAACCCGAAACTCGCCGGCGTAGGGTTTGCCGTCCAGCTCCGCCACGATGCGATAGCCTCCCAGACTGGCCTCGGCATCCAATTCGAATCGACCGTGGAAGGCCCCGGTGGGCCCGATGGGCAAATCGGCTTCAAAAACCTGCTGACCGTTGGGATCGTTGACCTCCACTTTGGCCGTCTTGGCCTCTCGATCAAGGGCGTAGGCCTCGTGAACCAAATTTCGCAACAAGCCCTTGAACATGACCGTGTGACCGGGCCGATAGACCGGTCGGTCCGTGGTCAGATAGACCTTACGGCCGGGCAAATGGGCCGGATGATAGCTGGGGTCCAGCAAGGCGAAGTCAGCGCCGCGGCGTGCATAGACCACAAGATCACGAGTCAAAGGAATGTCTTTGGCCCAGATGCCCTCGACGTCGCTGCGCCCTTTGGCCAGCACTTTTCCCGCCCGCTTGAGGGTCAATTCGGCGTCGGCCAAGGGCTTGCCCAGGACCGGATCCACCGCATAGACCAAAAAACGGTCCTGGCTTTGCCGAGTCAAAAGCGCCATACCCGAAACCACCACGACGGTGGTACCCGCCTCACGACCGCTGACCGCCTCGACAAGGTAAACCCCGGGTCGCCGGGCGTGGATGGCGACATTCTTGTACGCCCATTCCCCTTCTTGTTTGCCGGTGGGCTCCCGCCACATGTCCACCAGATCGAAACCCTTTAGTAGCGGCAGAACCGAGCCCCGGGCAGGCCGTGCCTCACCCGCCTCCACCAGCCCTTCCACTTGTTCGGGAAACTCTTCCCGCGCGGCTTGTCTGGCCTGTGGGCTCAACAAGGCCCGGCCTGAAATCAAGGCCGTCTTCATG
>JAUVAM010000634.1 GCA_030591745.1 Deltaproteobacteria bacterium | reverse complement strand
GTTTCCATGGTTAGGCTGCCCACCATGCTCCACGCCTACGAAGCCACTCCCCAACCCGTTGTGTAGTTGGCAGGACGTCAGCGGGAGGCTCTTCGTCTGTTCGGCATCGTGCTTGAGGGGTTCGGCTATGTTTTTTTCGAATGTGCCGACGCGGAATCCGCACAAGAGGTCTTCCAACAATCGCCGCCCAGCCTGGCCATCGTAGATAGTGGTTTGGAGGAAGCGGAATTGGTCTGCGCCATGGTCCTCGAGCAGGAAGACTGTCCCTTGCTGTTGCTTGTCGATGAATCCTGTGAGGAACCGGAGCGATTGAAACAGACCATGGGTGCAAGCGCCTGGCAAACCCTGAGCGCGGAACCGGAGCATCTCTTGGAAACTTTGCGTCGCCTGCTGAACCCAGTCCCCGCCGAATGATTCCTAGCTTCGATTGAGAAAGTCCCAAGGCATGTGATCAACTTGATTTGAGGCCAACTCGGTCAGACGCTTTGCGTAGGTCTCGCGTGCAGTCTCATCCAGACCTTCAATCGATCCTACTTCTGAAACCACGTGTTTCAGGAAGAAGGGAGGCACGAGCAGGCGCCTGAGCAGTTGGCGCAGCCTGGCCATCTCGCTGACTTTTAGACCGATGACTTGGTAGGGCGTCACTTCCTGGGCCTCGCTGAATCCCTTGGGGCGAACCCTCGGTAGTTGCTTCAGCATGACCAGGTTTTCCACATCCATGGCCGTGAATCGATCGATGATGATTTGACCGAGACGAGTGTCCTCTTGCAGGCGAGCCGACAGATTGACCGCCGGCCCACAGACCGTATAGTCCATGTGGGCATCCGAGCCGATGTTGCCCACGATCAGTCGACCCGTAGCCACCGAGAAGCCGAAGCGGCAGGCCCGTACTTGTAGTGGCAGCCCGTCCTGTCGACCTTGACGCAGCACGCTCTCCATCACGTCGACGGCGGCTCGCATGGCCACGGCTGCCATGGTGGCCCTTGCCGAATGATCGACATCCTTGGTTTCAAAGGCCTCAAAGAACGACATGATGGCGTCGCCCATGGTTTTGTCCACCACGCCTTGGTATGAATGGACCAACTCGAAAAACAGATCAAAGTATGTATTGAGAATGCGCACGACATCAGAGGGAGGCATGTCGTTCGACAAGGCCGTGAAAGAACGCATGTCGCCGAACAGAACCGATACTTGTTTCAGCTGTCCACCCGGCTTTGCCAGCTCTTCGTCACGGGCCAAGCGCTCCGCGATGTTCTTGTCCACGTAGCGGAAGAAGAGCTCCGTTCGGGCGGCCATGGTGTTGAAAGCCTCGGCCAAGCGTCCGATTTCGTCTCCCGAGCGCACCTCGATCCGGGCGGAAAAATCGCCCTCGGCGATGCGTTGCGTGCCTTCGATGACCTTGGTCAAGGGCCTGAGACTTCGACGCAGGGTCAAAAAGCTTAAGAGGATGACAGCCAGGGCGATGAAGCCCGTGATCACGAGGACTCGAGCCGATGCAGCACGCGTGGCCGCGTTCAGCGCGTCGTTGCTGAACTGTACGACGACACAACCCACCGGCGTGTTGCTGAAAGAGGATTGATGCATAAAAACAAGGCGATCTTGAAGTTTGTCGTGGTGAACGCCACGGCACTTGAATTGCTCGACGGGTACAAAGGGATCGAAGAAGCCTTTGCCGACCAGGGCGCTGTCGCTGGCGGCGACCACCTGGCGCTCGGTGTCCATGATGATCATGGAGAGGATGTCGGGGGCGTTTTTTGCCTTATTCAGCACCGCTTGTAGCTTGGCGTGATCTTTGGCCAAAAGAAGGGAAGACGCGGAATAGGCCAATTGCCCGGTCATCGCTTCGCCGCGTTTGATCATTTGGTCTTCGACCGATTCGGCCAAGAGATCGATGAAGAAGACAAGGAGCAGGGCAGAGGTAGCCAGGATGACCACGAAAACCAGCATGGAATACTTGATGGTGATGGATGGACGGCGCATAGGTGCACGTAATATTTCCCATTTTTCATTATCTGTCAAGCGAGTCAGCGAACTTTGACAGACAGAGCCCTCCATGCCAAAATTTTGCCTTGGAGGTGGTCATGAAAGTGCGAATCAAGATATCCGAGGCTGGCGGCTTGCGTTGTAATTTGTTGGTGTTGGCCCTGGACCGAAAGTTCAAAAGCAACCCAAGTTTTGTCAGGCTGGACAAGGCATGCAAAGGCAAGCTTATCGCCTTGGCCCGCGAAGAGCGATTTCGCGGCGGTCCGGGTCAATCGTGTCTGTTGAGTGGGTCCTCGGGCGTCGAAGCCGACCGGGTGCTCTTGCTTGGCCTTGACCGGGACCATCCGGGACCGGCCGCTCGCTGGAGAGGTACAGCGGCCCGGGCGACTCGTTATGCCAGGCTGCGCGGTTTGCGACGAGTAGCCTTCGTCCTGCCCTCCGAGCTCCTGGATGAAGAGGATAATGAGTTGCTGGCCTGGGTGGCCGAGGGTTGCGTGGGCGGGGCCTACGGTTTCGACCACCTCAAGGGAGACAAAAAGAAGCTACGCCCCAAGCCTTCTTCTTGCGAGCTGCTCATCGATCGAAAAGATCCCAAGGCACCGACGCGTATT
>JAUVAM010000366.1 GCA_030591745.1 Deltaproteobacteria bacterium | reverse complement strand
CCGTCGTTTGTCGCCAAGCGTCGAAGTCACCCGCGCCGCCCTCAAAGTCCTCGCAAAGCAACCAATCGGGATCGGGCTGAGCACAAGAAAAGTCCACCTGTGCCTGATCCCCACCCGCGTCCTGGCCCGCATCCTGGCCTGCGTCTTGACCTGCGTCTTGACCTGCGTCTTGACCTGCGTCCTGGCCTGCGTCTTGACCTGCGTCTTGGCCTGCGTCTTGACCCGCATCCTGGCCCGCGTCTTGACCCGCGTCTTGGCTTGTGTTCACCGTGCCGGTGGAACAAGCCAAGGCAAACAGCAAGCCAAAAACCATCGCAGCGAATTTCAGCCTTTTCATATCCAAACCTCATCTTCCCGATTTCGATAAGAATATCGGAACGAGTACTTTCTAACACTGATGATGCCAGCATAACGTGGCACTAACGAATAAAAAACGATTCGTAAATGCCACTAACAAGCAGGCCACGGAACCTCGAGCGAAAAACCCTGTCCAAGACCTATCCAGCGCAGGCCCGATAAAGCAAACATCCGGGCCCCATGCGAACAGATAGCTGGCGTCGAAATTTCAGTCCGGCGCCGAAAACGCTGCCCGTGCAAGCCACGGACTTAAGCGGAGGTATGTCATGAAAAGCGGCTCGACGCACACGGAAGTCAAGGTTTACTGGGGCGATCACTTGCTGGATTTGCGCAGTTTTTCTCCAGGCGAAACCCTGTGCATCGACGGGGGCCCGGACCTGGAAGAGGCCTCCGGCGGCAAGTCGCGTTTTGAAATGGGCGGCCTTGTTTACTGCATTCGGCAGGTACGCCCGGTGCGCGGCGTGGTGAGTTCCTGGCGCGAACAACTCGAGACCCGCTACGCCAATGCGCTGCTGGTGGTGGCCTTCCTGGCGGCCGGGCTTCTGGCCACCTTTCACCTCCGTCCCGGCCGGGTCGAAGCCTCGGTGGAAGACATGCACAAGGTACCCGACCGCTATGTGCAGTTTCTCCTGGAGCGACCCGCACCCAAGGCCCTGCCCTTGCTCAACATGAATCTGAACGATGGCCAAAACCTCCCCAGCAAAGCCGCGGCGGCTCGCCACAAAGGCATCGAGGGCAAGGCCGGCCAAAAAAACCTGCCGGATCTTGGCAAACGCAGCGCTCGTCGAGCCCGAGATCCCAACGACCCCAACAAACTTCGCAGCCGGGGCCTGCTCGCCGTCTTGAACAATGTCGGCACGGGCCCGGCCGCAGGCTTGCCAAGCATGGGCACGGGCCTGGGCGGCGAGTTGGAAGACGCCATAGGCGGCATCGTGGGCTATGCGCCTGGTCCTTCCGGCGGCATGAACGGTGCGGGATTGAGGGGTTTCGGCCCCGGCGGCGGCGGCATCATGGACACCATCGGCAGCCGCCCTCTGGACACCCGCGGTCGTGCCGGCGGCCATGATGACTACGGTCGGGTACGCCGACCAAGCAGAACGCGGGCCGAACGAGATATCACCATCAACGTGGACACCCTGCGGGTGGTGGGGCCCTTGAGCCGCGAACTCATCCGGCGCGTCATCCGCGAGCACCGGGATCAGATTCGCTACTGCTACAACTTGGCCCTGAACGGCAGCCCGAATCTGTCGGGCAAGCTGCAAGTGCAATTCGTGATCGGCGATCGGGGTTACGTAGAACAAGCCCGTATCTTGAAAAGCAATCTGGGCAAGGCTTCTTTGGAACGCTGCGTGGTAAGCCGGGTGCGCACCTGGCGCTTCCCCAAGCCCAACGGCGGCGGCCGGGTGCAGGTCAACTACCCCTTCCTCTTCCGCCACCAGGGAAAATAGATCTATTGCTTATTCTCTGATTCCAAATCCCCAGCAAGCTCTTCAGCATCACCTTCTTCAGCAGACCCGCCGGGTCCGCAAGCGCCGGACATTCAAGTAGGCACCCCGAGGCGAGGCAAAATCACGGTCTGTAAGAGGATCCAGACACCGAAGAAAATCAAAAATCCAAGCCAATCCATAAAATCAATCACCTTCCGGCCAACCCAAAAAGAAACTACAGTAATGCAGTATACAAAACAAGCCCCAGGAGCATTCAGCCTTGCCAATCGCGGAAAATGCACCCTATGATCGCCGCTTATCGAACGAAACGAATGAAATGAAGCGCAATGAGAGGAAGGCGATGGGCATGTTAGAGATTCTGCACGAAGGGGGCGCGTTCACCTGGATCGTGGTCAGCCTGGGCGCCATCTTGAACATGGCCATTCTGACCGGCTTCATCGTGGCCTTGGCCATACGCTCACGCGGTCCGCGCCTGGTCTTCGGCCTCATCGGCCTTGTGAGCTGTGCCGCGCTCATGCTCTTGGGCTGGTATGGTCACGGATCGGGCGTAAGCCAAGTCATGGCGGCTTTAGACGGCGTCACCAAGGACGAAATGCTGCTGCGGCTCTTGCTCAAAGGCCAACAAGAAGCCACTTGGCCGGCCCAGGTCGCCTTGTGGATGTCGACGCCGGCGGCCTTCTTCAGCGTCCTGTTGCTGGTGCTGAGTTTCGGCACACAACCTGACCAAAAGCCCCACGTCGAAGCAGCCAATGAACAGGACATGAAAATCTGGCTGGCAAGCCTCGGCACAGCCATTGGCGCCGGGCTTGCTCTGTGGTCCTTGGCATCCTATTGCGCCTTCAACTCTTTCTACCTGCCCATGATGTGGCTGGCTTGAGGAAGGAGGACAAAACCCATGCTCTACTTCCTTGCTGAGCTTTTCGAAATAAGCGGCGGCGGCGTCTTTTTGATCCTGGCCATCCTGCTCCTTCTCTTCCAACTCGTGGTCTCAGGCGTGGCTTTCTTTTCCAAGGGACGCAGCTTTTCCCGCCGCTGGTCCACGGCCCTGGCCCTGGCCGTGCCCGTGACCCTGGGCCTGGCCATGCTTGCCGGCATGCAACTGTGTCGCATGCTGGGCCTGGAGGCCGTGGCCGCGACGAGCTCGGATCACAAAGCCATGATGTTGGCCCAAGGCGTGGCCGGTGACATCATGATTCAATTGGTCGGCGGCTCCGCCCTCCTGCTCTCGGGACTTCTATCCACCATCGCCTGCGGCCTTTCCATGCGAGCAGGCAACGATGAAGCACGGGCCCCCAAGCCCAGTTTCGCAGGGCTCGGTCTCTTGGCGGGCCTTGGCAGCCTTTGTTTCGGAGGCGGCCTCGCCTGGCGAGCCATGGACTTCCTGGCGATTTCCGCAGGCCTGGCCAACGCGGACCCGTCTCAGAAAATGGTCATGTTGGGCAAGGGCCTGCAAATGATGCCCTGCCTTGTGGTCCCGACCGCGCTGGCCATCGGTCTTTGGGTCTTGGGCGCAATCTGGACAGCTCAAACTCACAAGCGCGCCGGAAAAAGCGCCCTGGTGATGGGCTTTCTGTGCTTCTTCATGGGAGCGGGCCTCTTCGCCGCCACCCGGCCCCACGCCAAAGACGGCGGTGAGGGGCTGGACCACCTGCTGAAATTTTCCACGAGCGCAGCAGCCTATCGACCCGATTCGCTTGGGCAGATCGATCCGCCTCAGATCAAAGCCGACAAGGCCCTGGAGCCTGGACCGACCTTGGGCATCGGACGCCGGAAGATCTTTTTCGCCTATCAACAGATAGCGGACCTGGAGACAGAAGAGACCCAAGAGCTGGAGCGCGGGATGGCCGAAGAACTAAACAAACAAACCGAGCGCGAGGAGGCCATGGGCTTGGGAAAAGGCCGGCCGGTGGTGCTCTTGCTGGACAAGCAGGCCGAAGGCAAATACGTGGCCCGCGCCTTATCGACCCTGCTCAAGGAAAGGAACATGGTTCAACTGGCCATCCGCCAATTCGAAAAGATCGATTCCGCCCTTTACGGCCCATTGTCCTTAACTCGCTGGACAGCCCTCAACATCAAACTCGGCTCCACCGGCACCGAGCTCTGGCCCCGTGACGAAGAAGAAGGCCAAGCCTGGGCCACGCGCCTGGCCAAGGCCGCCAAAGACGGTACCGTCGAAATCGCCCCACCCCAAGCAAAGCCACCGGCCGAAGAGCATGTAGACCAAATTAATGTTCTTAAGGTACCAACGTCCCCCAAATAAAACGGCCCCGTCCTGGGACGGGGCCGCCACAAACGCGCGGGTGTGAACGCGGGCGAACTAGGCGCCCGGGTTGATCGTTAGCGACCAACCTGTGAGCACACCCTCGTCGTAACGTGCGTGATCGATGACGCGCAGGAGCCAGGTGCCGCCGGCGTCCTGGCCGATGAAGGCCTCGGGCTTGAAGCTTTGATGAATGTCGTCCGAGGAGCCGCCATCGCGGTTCCAAAGCACGGCCTGTTGGCCGTCATGCTCGATGATGATCTCTAAGTCGCCGATGTAAGTGTGCGCGATGTTCAGCTCCACTTCCAGGGCCTGGATGGTCGTGCCCGCGGGCACTTCGATGATGCTTTCGATGCCCGCATCGTCGTTGTCGGGCAAGGGGGCGTCGTCGGCCGAGGCGAAATGCTTGTTGGAATCTTCACCGCCCGCCCGGGTAATCACCAGGGCCCAGCGCTTGATCATGCCCGTGTCCATGCCCGCGTGATCGGAGACGATCAGTGTCCACTCGCCTTTGGCTTCACGGCCATCGTAGTCGGAGAGTTCGAAAACCCGGAAGATGTCCTTGTCCCCGCCGCCAACCCGATTCCAAAGCATGACCTCGATGTCGTCATGCACCAAAACGATTTGCAGGTCGCCCACGTAACTGTGGGTAATGTCCAATTCCACGCTCAGCTGGCCTACTTGGAGGTCGTCTGTCACCGACAAGCTGGTGGACACGCCAAACGACTCGTCGTCGGGAATCGCCAATCTGGGGAAGGCCTCCAAGCGCAGCACGTCGTCCTGGGGATCGGGATCGGGATCCGGATCGGGATTGCAACGGTCACCCTCGGGGGAAAAGCAGTTGCCCCTGGCACCGGAGACGCCGAAGCGACCATGGTGCAGCTTGCGGTTGATGGCCTCCATGATGTCCTGCCAGGAAGCGCGGCCCTGGTTTTCAAAGCCGTTGAAAAGCT
>JAUVAM010000397.1 GCA_030591745.1 Deltaproteobacteria bacterium | reverse complement strand
GCCCCGGCCCATGTGAGCGAGGACAATCAGGCTACGCTGGCCGTGTTGGCCTCGCGTACAGGCCCCTTGCGTCTGCATGTGCTGGATCGGGCCTCGCCCGGCATGGCCCTGGATAGCCAGCAGGCCGGCGTGGGCTTGGCGCGGCGTCTGGGCATGGACCTGGCGTTGCGCCGCCTGGTGGCCGCCGGCCATAGCGGGCAGGCATGCATCGCCTGTTTGGACGCCGACAGCCCGGTGGCCCCCGGCTACTTGGATGAGCTCTTGCGGGTTTTTGCAGCCGAAGACCAGCCTTTGGCCGGGGTCTGCGCCTATCGCCACCCCGTGGATGATTCGGACCCCGACTTGGCTCAGGCCATGGTGGCCTACGAGTTGTGGATGCGTTATTTCGAGCAGGGTTTGTGTCTGACCGCTTCGCCTTTTTCATATCCCACCATCGGTTCCTGCATCGTTTGTTCGGCCCATGGCTATGCCCTGGCCGACGGCATGCCGCCACGGCAGGCGGGCGAGGATTTTCATTTTTTCCAGAAGCTCATCAAGCTGGCCAGCAACGAGCGACCCGTGCTGCGTTTGAGTGCCCAGGTCCAGCCCTCGGCGCGACCTTCCTGGCGGGTGCCTCTTTTTGGTACGGGTCGGGCCTTGCTTCGTTGTTTGGAGGAGGGACCGGATGCTTATCGCCTGGTGGAACCGCCAGAGGCCTTCTTCGACATACAGCCTTTTTTCGCGGCTCTAAAAGATGGCTTTGCCGAGCCAGAGATTCTTCGCGCCGCGGCCGGCCCGCGGCTGGCCGCCTTCATGGAGGCCGAGCGAGGTTGGCAGCGTTTGGAGTCTATTCGGGCCAACCAATCCAGCGCCGAGCGTTTTGCCCGGGCGGCCATGTACTGGTTCGATGGGCTGCGTATCGTGCGTTACGCCCACCATCTGGCTGATGAATTGGGCCGTGTGCCGGTCATGGACGCCTTGCATCGGCTGGCAAAGCAGGCCGGAGGTCCCTTGCTTTCAGGGATTGAAAGTCTACCGGCACCGGCGGGTTTCCCCCCCGAATTGTCTTTGCAGCGTGAAATGTTGGCGTTGCTCAGGTCGCTAGATTGACGGGCATGGTGGCACCGCCTTCGAGTTCGGCCATTCGTTGCAGTTTGTACAGGTGCACCTGTTTTTCGCGTCCCTTTACCTGGTGCATGCCCAGATCTTCCACCCGCAGGCTGTTTGGGGGTGCCGCATCCAGGGTATCCTGGCTGAGCAGCACATCCGTGTCCGCGGCGCGGGTCAAGCCCTCGATGCGCGAGGCCAGGTTGACCGCGTCACCGATGACCGTATAGTCCTTTCGGCGCTGGCTGCCGATAGAGCCCAAGAGCACGGACCCGGTGTGCAAGCCCACCCCGATGCGGGTGCCCTCGCCGTCGGGGCGCGGGATTTTTCGGGCTTCGCGGGCCATCTCCAATGCGGCCCTTGCGGCGATCACGGCGTGCATGGGCTGGACTTCGGGTGCCCCAAAAACCGCCAGCAGGCCGTCGCCCATGAACTTGTTGACCATGCCTCCATGTCGGGCGATGACCTCGCAAATCACGGTGAAATAACTGTTGAGATAAGCCACCACTTCTTCCGGGCTGTGTCCGAAAGCCAAGGGCGTGAAGTCGCGGATGTCGGCGAAGAGCAGCGTGGCCTGGCGGCGTTCACCACCCAGTTGCACGTCGTCTTGGCTTAGGCGCCTCAAGGCTTGAGGAGAGACATAGGCACCGAAGAGATCGCCCAATCGTTCTTGTTCGAGCACGGCTTCGGCTGAGCGGGTGCTCAACTGTCGGCCGATGCTGGCCAGCAGGGCCGCGAGGCCGCCGGCCAGCAGAAGATAGATGGCGTGTTGGATGGCAAAGTCCAGGCCCAGGCTGGGGAGCCTGACCAGTTCCGCCGGATCCATGTGGCTTCGGGCCAGGGCGTAGATGCCCAGATGCTGGGCCGCCGCAAGGCTGCCTGCATACCAGGCCAGACGCGGATTCATGCGCAGGCCGGCCGCCATGACGGCCAAGAAGCTCAGCAGCTGCGGCGTGGAGGTCAGGGCGTAGGCGCCGCCCATCCAGAACACGTCCACCAGGCTGGCGAATTTGGTTGCGCTGACCTCCAAGGTGACGTTCAGGCCCCGGATGAAGCGGGGCTGAATACCCTTTTTAAGCAAGGGCTGGACCAGGGCGAGGTGGTAGAGGCCCAAGACCAGCGTGATGCTCAGCAGGCTCAAGCCCAAGCCCATGTTCAGACTGAAGGCGATCCAAATTGAAATCATGGCCCCCGCCGCGGCCACAAAGATGGCGTAGCGGGAGATGCGCAATTCGTGAGCTGTGTTGAGTGCGTTGAACTCGGCGTACAGTCGCTTGCGTAAACTGGCTGGGGCCAGGGTAGTGATTTGGGCCATGTATGGAGGGGAGCATGAGTGCTTGTGTCTGTCAAATCTTGTCGGTTTCCCGATCCACCGCCTCACTCTCAGCTTGGCTTCAATACGACGAAACTGATGATCGATGTTCGACGGCCTCAGGCTCCCAGATTGATGGGCATGGTGGCGCCGCCGTCGAGTTCGGCCATTCGTTGCAGTTTGTATAAGTGCACCTGTTTTTCGCGTCCTTTTACCTGGTGCATGCCTAAATCTTCTACCCGCAGGCTGTTTGGTGGCGCGGCATCCAGGGTCTCCTGGCTGAGCAGCACGTCCGTGTTCTCGGAGCGGGTCAGTCCCTCGATGCGCGAGGCCAGGTTGACCGCGTCGCCGATGACCGTGTAGTCCTTCCGGCGCTGGCTGCCGATGGAGCCCAAGAGCACGGATCCGGTGTGCAAGCCCACCCCGATGCGGGTGGCCTCGCCGTCGGGGCGCAGAATGTTTCGAGCCTCGCGGGCCATTTCCAATGCGGCCGTTGCGGCGGTTGCGGCGTGCATGGCTTGGGGCTCGGGTGCCCCAAAAACCGCCAGCAGGCCGTCGCCCATGAACTTGTTGACCATGCCTCCATGCCGGGCGATGATCTCGCAAACCACGGTGAAATAACTGTTGAGATAAGTCACCACTTCTTCCGGGCTGCGCCCGAAAGCCAAGGGCGTGAAGTCGCGGATGTCGGCGAAGAGCAGCGTGGCCTGGCGGCGTTCGCCACCCAGTTGCACGCCGTCTTGGCTCAGGCGCTTCAGGGCTTGAGGAGAGACATAAGCGCCGAAGAGATCGCCCAATCGTTCTTGTTCGAGCACGGCTTCGGCCGAGCGGGTGCTTAGGTGTCGGCCGATGTTGGCCAGCAGAGCCGCCAGGCCGCCGGCCAGCAGAAGGAAGATGGCGTGCTGGATGGCAAAGTCCAGGCCCAGGCTGGGGAGCCTGACCAGTTCCGCCGGATCCATGTGGCTTCGGGCCAGGGCGTAGATGCCCAGATGCTGGGCCGCCGCAAGGCTGCCTGCGTACCAGGCCAGACGCGGATTCATGCGCAGGCCGGCCGCCATGACGGCCAGGAAGCTCAGCAACTGCGGCGTGGAGGTCAGGGCGTAGGCACCGCCCATCATGAATACGTCCAGCAGGCTGACGAGCTTGGTTACACTGACCTCCAAGGTGACGTTCAGACCCCGGATGAAGCGGGACTGAATACCTTTTTTGAGCAGGGGCTGGACCAGGGCGATGTGGTAGAGGCCCAAGGCCACCGTGATGCTCAGCAAGATCAAGCCCAGGCGCAGGTTCAGGCTGAAGGCGATCCAAATTGAAATCATGGACCCCGCCGCGGCCACTAAGATGGTGTAGCGGGAGATGCGCAGCTCGTGTGCTGTGTTGAGTACGTTGAACTCGGCGTGTAGCCGATCGCGCAAGCTGGATGGGGCCAAGGGGGTGATTTCAGGCATGTCCGGAGGGGAGCATGGGGGTGCTTGGCTGTCAAGCTTGTGGTGTCTTGAGATGTACAAGTAGATCTGATATGATGTACATATCGCAAGGGAAGGTGTGTCATGGCGGATCGTTGGAGCATCGCGGAAGCACGCAAGCATTTTGCCGAACTCATCGAGTCGGCGGTCAAGGAACCCCAAGCGGTCTATCGTCGTGATCGCCTGGTGGCCCTGGTGGTGGACCCTGAGATCTTGAAGGAGTTTATGGCCTGGAAGGAGGAACGAGCGGGGAGGTCCATCGCCGCCGCCTTTGACGAGTTGCGGCAACTCTGCCGCGAGGAGGGCTATCGACTGCGCGTGCCGGTTCGAAAGAATCGTCCCAATCCCTTCGCGGAGGAGTCATGAGCCTGCGGGATTTGGTGGACACGAACGTTTTGAGCGAGTTGGTCAAGCGTCGACCCAATGCCGGGGTGCTTGTTTGGGCGGAGCAGGTGAAGGTGTTGGCTTTGAGTCCGGTGGTGATCGAGGAGATCCATTATGGTCTGAGTTGGCGGCCCAATCAGCGCATCTCGAAGTGGTTCGAGAATTTCTTGGCGCAGCACTGTCAGATCCTGCCCATCACCAGGCAGATCGCACAAGGCGCGGGCCGACTGCGCGGACGATTGAAAGCCAAGGGTCAGTCCCGTAGCCAGGCGGACATGTTGCTGGCGGCCACGGCCCTTGAGCACGGACTGGTGCTGGTCAGCCGCAACACCAGGGATTTTGAGGACTGCGGTATATCCTTGCTGAATCCATTTTCTTAGATTTTTGGTCCATTTAGGGCAGAAGTTCAGGGCGCTGCCCAGATGCGATATCCACAGGGCTGTTGGAATGCCCTCCT
>JAUVAM010000486.1 GCA_030591745.1 Deltaproteobacteria bacterium | reverse complement strand
GTCGCCAGTCGTTTGGCGGCGGATGGATCATCCCGGCTCACGTATTCACGAATGTCTCTCAGGTCTTCCAAGGCGGGGCCCGTCCATAGAATTTTTTGGCTAGGCATCTGTTGAGCCGAAGCTCTCCAGAATTTTTTCCGCGTCGGCCTGCGGGTGGAGATCACCGTCGGCTGCCGCCTTTGCGCCTTTTTCGACCGCTTCGATGAAGTCGGCTCGTTGAACCAGGCGCTCGTATTCTTCGAGATCGATGAGCACAGCCACACCCCGGCCACGCCTGGTCAGCAATACGGGACGTCGAGAACGATGAACATGACGGACAAGGGCTGAAGCCCTGGTTTTGAGTTCGGTGAGTGGATGCACATCCTCACTGAATTTGGTTGAAGTCATGACAAACTCCTCAAGTTAAAGGCTGCTTTGAAGGTACCATAAGAAGCTACCTTTGAGGGATCTTTTTTCGGAGAGTGCAGCTACTTTCGGGGCGTGTAGGGCGATGTAGGCAAGTCGAAACGGGCGGAGTTGTAAGGTCATGAGTTATTAGGCGAAACACTGTCCCGGCGCCGGGACAAATGGAGGCGCTTTTTTGGGCTGAATTTCGTCGGTTTTGATGTCGGGAAATCGGGGGACGCTTTTTGGTTTTTGTCAAGTAAAGTTGACAAAATGAACTATCTTCACTAGGCTTGAAGGTGGAGGTTGGAGGCGGATGTCATCGGAGAACATGAGGTTTATTGCTGAAACCCGAAAGCTGCGGAAGGCGGATTTGGCCAGGGCTGCAGGGGTCTCTCGGCAGGCGGTGTCCCGATGGATGAATCCGGCGGGAGATGGGGCGTTTTCCATCAGAAGTCGACATCTGCACAGCTTGGCGAAGAACTTGGATATCGACATCCATCAATTCTTCGAGCCCCTGCCGGATACCCGCCCCTACGAGACCGCTCTTTTATGGGACAGACTCTACCCCAATCTGCCCGCCTTCCTCGTCGCCTGTGTCGAAGGAGAAAAGCGGGCGCTGGCACGCATGGTTCAGGTCTATGGCTTGCTGGTCACTGTTAAATTGTTCGGCCGAAAGGCGATGGGGTCTTTTTCCGAGTACAAAAAGTACATCCATCCGGTGCGCCGAAAAGAAAGCGAGCAGGTATGGAAGGTTCTCCAAGACCCGATCTAGCCCTGGCGAGAAAGGTGCTGCCCAAGCCCTTGCTTCAGGCCTTGAGCCGGATTTTCTCCGGGGGTCTTTCGGACTGTGTGTTGGTGGGGGGAAGCGCGCTGTCCGGTTTCTATGCCGGACACAGGCGTTCTGATGATTTGGATCTGTATACCAAGGATCCGGCCAGCTTCAAGGCGGTTACCTTGGCGGCAAAGCAGCTTCCCCTCGACCAGCAACACGCGAGCGCCATGTATTTCCGCGCCAATTGCACCCTGGCGGGGCATTCCTTCACCATCGACGTGGTGCAAGATCCGAATTTTTTCCAGGTGGGCCGATGGCATCAGCTTGAAAACGACATCACCGTCGCTTCCTTGGATGCGCTGTTGATGTGCAAGGCGGCAACCCTCGTCAGTCGCGCCGGCGAAAAAGACCTCTACGATCTGATCTGGTTGTTCGCCCGCTTTCCCGAAATCGACCTTTCTCGCCTCCTTCAACTTGGCCGAGGGATTGACGCAGGCCTGAACGCCGAGTCGGTGCTGCTGTCGCTTGCCGGCGCCATTCTCAAAGAAGAGGCCTGCGATTTCTCGCTCGATCCAGGCATCTCCAAAAAACAGATCTACGCCCGAATCAAGTCCTTCAGAAAACAGCTTCTTCGCGAACTCAAAGACATCAAGAAAGTAGAAACCCCACCCGGATTGGCCGAGATCGTCAGACGAATCAAGGAAATCGGTTCTTGAGAATCGAAGGGCCCAGGTCCTAGGGGTCGCAGACCGCGACGTAGTCCACGTCGATGCGGATTTCAAATGGGGGATCGGTTGCCAGATCGTATGCCAGCTCGCAGGGGTCGATGTGCTCGGCGAAGTGGATTGCGCCGCCGGGCATGAAGGGATCCGGATCGGTCCCGGGTGGTAGATAGGTCCAGGATTTCGCGCAGTCATTCGGCAGGCAGGTGGAGTCTTCGGGGCCCTGGCAAGCAACGATTTGTCCTGGGAGCGCGCAAGAAAAAGCGGGCAAGGGCTCTTCGTTGAAGCGGATGAGAGCCAGCGCCGGATCCAACATGGCTTCCGCCAGGCAAAAAATCTTGGGACAGCTGACAAATGTCTCCGGGGGAGCATTAGACATGCTGTCTAATCGGCAAATGCTGTCGAAAAATCCATCCCGCCCGATGCCGAAGAGCTGGGCCAGTTGAATGGCCCGGGTGCCAGGCATGGCGCTGCAATGTGCGCCCTCGCAGTCGGCGATGCTGCAAGCCGGCATGACGGCCGCGCCCGGCGCGTCGCTTTCGTATTCGATGCGGGTAGCGGACAGATCCCCCGTATCACTCACGCCGACGATGGCCATGAATTTCACCATGCCCGGCTTGTTGTCTTTGAGCCCCATCAGGAATTCATAGGTGTCTCGGACCGGTGTCAGGGCGTAGGGCTTGTGGTCGGGATCGTCGGGGTGGCTGTTTTCGCCGGCTGGTCCGATGCCCTTGGCCGCGTAAGCGCAAATGCTTTCCTCCGTGCCGGGGATGCCCTCGCTGACCTCGCCTGGTTCGCCGCAGTCCTCGCCGTCGGAAAGGAGAATGACCAACAGTTCGGCATCCGGCCTGAGGAAATCTTCGTTGTGGGTGTTGAGCAGCTCGTTTTGCAAGGCCTGTTTGATGGCGGCCAAGGGTCGCCGGTATGGACAGCCGGAGATGCCCACCATGGCGGTTCCCCGCAGCCCGTCCTCGTCGAAAAGGCAATTTAGATTGTCGCTTGTGACCACCTTGCAGCTTTCGTCTTGACTGAAGGTGAAGAGGGGTTCAGCCCCGTCCCAGGTAAGGTGACCGATGCGGTCTTGAAAGACGCCACCCTCGCCCGACTCGTTGATGCAAGATTTGCTGTTTTCTTCAGCGCAAGGCTGGCAGGCGCTGGATTCCATGCCGGTGGTGATCACGGCGAGGTGATAGTCCGGCCTCAAGGTCAATTCGATGAACTCGCTGAGGTAATTCATCGCTGCCGTAAGCTGGGTCTGTTTGCCTGCCATGGATCCTGAGTTGTCGATGACGAAAAGGATGTCGGTCTGAATGCCCAAGGATATTGTCTGGGAAATGTGCTTCACGCAGTAGTTGAACTCAGGCAGGTTCTGCACTCGGTCCTCGCAGGCCGAGGTGCAGAGAATTAGCACGATCATTGCGAACTTGGGCATGGAGACCTCCCCGGGGTCTGGTGGGACTGTTCGATTCTCACACGACGTGCCAAAGAGCGTCAATGGGGTGGACGCTGGGGCTGTTGTTCTTTTGGCTGACCTGTGTTAAAAAGGATGAAATTCAATAGCTTATCAAAGAGGTGAACAAGATGAATCGAAGTCAAACGCAGGGCGTTGCCCTTTCCCTTGCCATCTGCTTGGCCTTCTTCGTCGGCGCTTGTTCCAGCGACACCAGCCCGATCACTTGTCCGGAAGGAAGCCTTATGTGCTCGGGTGTTTGCGTTAATACTTCCGGGGATCCGGCCAATTGTGGCGCCTGCGATGTGTCCTGCCATTCACCTCAGATATGCTCAAGCGGTGAGTGCGTATCCCCTTGCCTCAGTGGCACCATCTTGTGCGGGAACGAATGCGTGAATTTGCTCACCGACAATCGTTACTGCTCAGCCGATGGTTCCTGCGGCACGGCCTGCCCTGAGGGCTTTGTCTGTGACGGCGCGGGCATCTGTGCGCTTTCTTGCCAGGATGGACTGACTATCTGCGGCGACGAATGCGTGAATTTGCTTACCGACAACCGCTTCTGTTCGGCCGATGGCTCCTGTGGCACGGCCTGCCTTGAAGGCTTTGTCTGTGATGGTGCTGGCGCTTGTGCGCTTGCTTGCCAGGATGGGTTGACGAACTGCGGCGATGAATGTGTGAACCTGCTG
>JAUVAM010000143.1 GCA_030591745.1 Deltaproteobacteria bacterium | reverse complement strand
GGCCGGTACGGCTCAAGCCCCCATGAGCACCGACGAAGTCGCCGCCGCAGCCTGTGCGGCCGCAGCCAAGGCCTCTCGTATCCTCACCCGATCTTCCATCGAACTGGACCCCTTCGTGGCCAGGGTGGACCCCGCGCGCTGCCAGGGGGAAGGCCTCTGTGTCGAGCAATGCGGCTATGATGGTGCCCTCTATTTGGAAGAAGTGGAAAACAAGGGCGAAAAAACCAAAATCGCCGTGGTCAATTCCGTGCTCTGCAAAGGTTGCGGTGCTTGCGTCGCGGTTTGCCCCCACCAGGCCATTGACGTAGTCGGCAGCACCTTGGAGCAACTCTACGCCTTGGTGGACGGCTTGGCCGAGGAAAGCAGGAGACAAGCGTGAGCAAGGCAAGCATGGAAGAAATGAAGCAGGCAAGAAAAGAACGAGGCATCAAACCTGAGGTGACGGCGATTCGAAAGCGCACGACCCTGGTACAAAAAGCAATTCGCGAGGCCGTGGGTGAAAGCATGATGACTGTTCCTGAAATCGCCGCGGCAAGCGAATTGCCCACTCAGGAAGTCTTCTGGCACATCAACGCGATGCGCAAATACGGCGAGGCGGTCACCGTCGTAGATGAAGAGAAAGAAAGCTTCCTCTGCTACCGCCTATTGCCCAAGGAAAAATAGAACCACCACCTGATCTACTTCTTCATCCCCTCGAAGAAACTCCCATCGCGCTCGATGATCTCCATGATGCCGGCACGGATGATGCTGCAGCCGCGAACGAAATGATCGCTTGTGGTGTTGTAAATAATATTCGAGCCTTCTCGGGTGGATTCAACAACACCCTTGTCTCGCAATTTGCGCAGATGGCCGGAGATGGTGGACACAGGCAAGTCCAACTCCGTGGCCAATTCGCCGACCGTCTTCGCGCCCTTGGCAAGAATCCATACGATCCGAAGACGCGCCGGGTTGGAAAACAGACCACAGTAGGTCGAGTGGATATCGAAGATGTCGCGCTGGCTCTTTGTGGCCTTGTCCTTTTTCGGTGGCATGGCAACCTTTCAAGGAGATGAAGCTGCAATCACAAGATACGAACTGCAGAAAAAATATCAGCAAACGAAAAATATTTCAACATACTCAACAGCTCAATTGCCCTTTGGGGGCGACTGAGCGGCTCGTCCACAGCGAAAGCCGAGGATGTAGCTTTTGGACGAAGGGTCTTGCCACATGCGGGAGGATGCGCGCAGGTAGGGAGGACCGCCATAATACCAAGAGCCCCCGCGCATCATCCGATACTTGTATCTTTTGCTGTACCAGGAAGATGTCCACTCCCAGACATTGCCGCTCATGTCGCAGAGCCCGCTGACGCTGTTACCGGAAGGCCTGGAGCACACGGGCCAAGTCGTGTTGCGGCCGCAACCATCGAATTTGTTCTCCTTACCTCCCCAGATGGCCCGCTCGCAGCTCACTTCTTCCTTGCCCCATGGATAAACCCGACTCCCCTTATCCGAAGCCTCTGCAAACCACTCCTCCTCGGTCGGCAAGCGCCCACCGGCCCAGCCGCAAAATGCCTCCGCTTGTTTCCAGTCCACGCAATTGATCGGATGATCCGCGCGATCCTTGTAGCTCCAGTTACAAATGAAATCCTCATTCTTCGGCGTCGACTTCGTACACTTGCCCGCCTTCACACAAGCTCGATACTGAGCCACCGTCACCTCGCTCTTCGTGAACTCAATACCGGCCGGCCGACTAAAAACCCACTCAAGCCCCTTTCTAACAGACGCCGCGGGCCAAGCCATCCCCACCACAAAACCCAAAACCACCAAACGCATCACCCATTTCATTGAGCTCACCTCCCAAAAAAAACTTATTACAAGCCCTGAATGGGCCAGGGTTGGGGGACGAAGAGTTCTTCGTAAAGGCGGATGGCGTAGCGATCGGTCATGCCGGCCATGAAATCGCAGACGGCTCGTGCTCGGGTGGCTTTGTTTCCGTTGGCTCGTTGTCCGGTGATGCGGGCGAAGATTTTGGGATCCTCCACCAGGAGACCAAAGAGATCGCCCAACATTTTTTCGCACTTGCCGAACTCGTCGTGTACCGCCGGGTTTTCGTAGACCCGTTTGTACAAAAAGGCGCGCATGGCCTTGAGGGCCTCTTCGAGTTCCGCGCTCAGCACGATGCGGGGGGCATCGTCCAAGCATGTGTGAGAGATGACGTCCGTGACCAGGCGGCTGATGCGGCCTGAATGGCTACGACCCAATACTTTGAGCAGTTCTTTGGGTACTTCGTTGAGTTTGAGTACGCCAGCTCGGAGGGCGTCGTCCAAGTCATGGTTGACGTAGGCTACGATGTCGGCCAAGCGAACCAGTTGGCCTTCCAGGGTGGCGGGGAGCTTGGCGCCGGAGAGGATGCGGCCTCGACCCTTGGAATGCCGGGCGATGCCGTCTAGGACCTCCGCCGTCAGGTTCAAACCTTTCCCGTCTTTTTCCAAGACTTCGACCACTCGAACGCTCTGATCGACATGACGGAAGCCGCCGGGCATGAGCCGATTGAGCACGGCTTCGCCGGCATGGCCGAAGGGTGTATGTCCGAGATCATGACCCAGGCCGATGGCCTCGGTGAGTTGCTCGTTCAAGCGCAGGGCCCGAGCCAGGGTGCGGGCAATCTGGCTGACTTCCAGGGTGTGGGTCATGCGGGTACGGAAGTGATCCCCCTGGGGTGCCAAGAAAACCTGGGTCTTGTGCAGCAAGCGGCGAAAGCTTTTGGAATGCAGAATTTTGTCTCGGTCGTGCTGGAATGCAGGCCGCAATGGGCAAGCCCGTTCCTTGCGAGACCGGCCCCGGCCGGCATCCGAAAAGGCCGCCCGCGGGTGCAGGATCTGATGTTCTTGTTGTTCCAGCATGCGCCGGATGTTTTTGGCCATGGCCTTCACCTCACAACAGCTCGTATTCCACTTGCCTGGCGGTCAGATTGGCGTCGACCACCCGCACCATCAATTCCTGACCCATGCCAAAACGACGGCCCGAACTTCGTCCCGTCAAGGTCATGCGATCGCCGTCGAAATGATAGTAATCATCCAGCAGACTACGCACGGGCACCAGTCCTTCGATGCCACTGGGCTCCGCCTTGACGAACAAACCGAATTCAGCGACGAAAACCACCTTGGCCGGATAAGTCTCACCGATGCGCTCTTTCATGTATGCCGCATGAAAGAGATCCACCGCCGCCCGCTCCGCGCCCAGGGCCTTGCGCTCGGCCAGTGACGCCAGTTCGGACAGACTGCTCGTGATCTCGTTGGATAGCGGCCATTCGCAGGCTTTGGCATCAAGCCGCCCCAAATCCACCGTTAGTTCGGCCCCAGCCAGGACCAAGCCCAACTGCCTGTGGACCATGAGATCAGGGTAGCGCCTTATGGGCGAAGTGAAATGCAGATAAGCATCGGAAGCCAGACCGAAATGCCCGTCGTTTTCCGTGCTGTAATGGGCCCGCATGAGCGAACGCAGAAGCAGACTGGAAAGAACCGGCTCGGCGTCTTTGCCTGAGAGAGAAGCCATGAAGACTTGCAACTGGCTGGGCGTGGGATGCTCACCAAAAGGCACGGGATGAGCCAGCTCCGCTGCCGCCGCTGCAAAGCTTGCAATCTTTTCGGCATCCGGCTCGGGATGCACCCGATAGGCCAGAGGCGCTTCGGTCGCACCAAGACAGCTTGCCACCGCTTCGTTGGCGGCGACCATAAAGGACTCAATGAGGCGATTGGCGAAGCGCTGTTCTGCAGGTCTCACTTTGACAGGCTGGCCTTCATCGTCTAAGCGAATGTTGGACTCAGGCAGGTTGAATTCAAGTTGGCCGCGCGATGCCAGACGAGACAGCAGGCGCTCGGCCAGGACTGCCATGGTTTTCAGCTCATCGACGAATCGCGCGGCTTGGCCCGCCTGTTCAGGATCAACTTGCCCGTCAAGCACGGCCTGTACTTCGCCATAGCTCAAACGGGCCGATGAACGGATGAGACCCCGATGGGCTCGGACCGCCAGGCGCTCTCCTTCCCCATCGAAATCCATCTCCAGGATCATGGCGGCCCGATCCTGGCCAGGCTGCAGTGAGCATGTCTCTTCACTCAAGGCCGACGGCAGCATGGGCACCACCTGGCCAGGCAGGTAGACAGAGCAGCCTCTGACGACCGCCTCTTCGTCCACCGGGCCGCCCATGGGCACATAGGCGGAAACGTCCGCGATGGCCACCCAGAGTCGAAAACCGCCGTCCTGGGCGATGACCCAAACCGCGTCGTCGAAATCCTTGGCGTCCGGGGGATCGATGGTCAGGAATGGCAAGTGCCGCAAATCGATACGCGCATCGCCAAGTTCATCAACTTGCAAGGCTTCATTGACCGCCGCGGGAAAATCATGCGGCAAATCGTGTTCCAGCTTGAGGCGCTCCAACTCGCAGGCCAGATCGCCCGGCTCTCCCAGAATGCGAACGATGTGCCCTTTCAGTTTGCCATGGGGACTTGCATCGTCAAGCCGCAGGGCCACCACCTGCCCGTCTCTTGCCTCCGGATTCGGATCGATCACAAGAATGGGGCCCAGATCATCGTCCCGGTCGGGGCGTACAAAGCAGGCCTTGGCCTGTCGATGGAAGACCCCCACCACCGGCAGGCCACCGCGTTCCAAGATCTCTTCAACGTGCGCCTCGCCGATGCTTCGGGGTCGATGCCGTATTCTCAGCGCCCGCACCCGATCGCCGGCCAGGGCCCCGCCCCGATCGTCCGTGTGGACCCGAAGCTCTTCCGTCCCCTTCGGCCCCTCCGTGCGAATCATATAGTGTCGACCTTTGCGAAGCAGGCGTCCCTCGACTCGATCATCCGCCTCGGCAAGGGCATAGTACCCTCGCCCCATGCCCACCACCTGCCCCTCCCGCATCATCTCTTGCAAGAGCCTGCGCACCTGGCGCCGGGCATGGGGCGGCAGGCCCAAAAGTTGGCTGAGCTTGCGTACGTTCTTGCCCGCGGCATCCCCCGCCAGGAGCTTCTTCAAATGCCCCATGAGCTCTTCGTCTTGGTTCCGGCTCATGAGGACTCTCTCAGCCAGGCGAGGGCGTGATCCCGGATGCAGGACTGGATCTGTGCTTCGGGCAAGCCCTGCGCATCTCCGGCCGCAATGAAGGCGGGCAACGCAAAGAGATAAGAAGGATTGGAACCCGTGTCGGAGGTAACGATGATGCGTTCGGTGCCGTGATTCGCCACCATCTCGGCGGCCTGCCGGGCCGAAAGTTTGGCTGGATGCACGCTCAGGCCCAACCAGCAACCCGCTTGGGATGCCAAGTCCAAACAGGTCCCGTCCAAATGATCCGCCAAGACCCGCTCAGGCGAAAGGCCGGACTGTGCCAGAAGCTCCAAACTACGGTTCAACATCTTCCGCTTCTCATGTCGCGGCGTGTGTAAGATCAGGGGCAAATCCAGTTCCTTGGCGACCGCAAAACACCGGGAGAGCACCCGCTCTTCCAGGTCCCCTCCCCGTTCAAGACCCACTTCGCCAAGAGCGTGGGCGTGGTGTTTCTTCAACATTTCGGCAAGACCGGTCAGTACTTCATCCAGACCCGCCTCAGGGATACCAACCGGATGGAGACCCAATGCAATCCAGGCCTTCAATCCAGCCCGCTCAATGCGCTTACGGTCCAGGCGGTCCTGCCGCCTAAAATAATCATCCAAACCCGCTGATGAGGAAAAACCACCGGCTGGACCCGCCACCGCCACGATGCCCTCGCAGCCAGCAGCGGCCAAACGCTCAAACTCTTCACCAGAGCGGCTGTCGGCGTGCATGTGAGCTTCAATGAAGGGCATGGGAATCACGGGGAAGCCTGACGCAGGCCCAGTTCCACCTCAGCCTCTTGCAGGCGATTCTCCTCATCAGCCGGGCCCGGGTTCCTCTTGTGGGCCTCAAAATAATCGGCCATCCCCTTGGAGCGCCATTCGCTTTTTTTATGAACCAGCGGCATGATGAGCGGTCCACCAGCCATGTAAACCTTTATCCGCCTGCGATCCTCGCGGGGATACTGGGTCCAGGACATGCCCATGTAAATCAAGAAACAAAACAGCAGATGGTCATAGACCAACTCCGGCCGGCCCAAGAAAACCAAGCCCGCCAGCCAAACCACGAAAGAGCCTCCTAAAAAGAACCAGGCCCCGAAGCGCATACCGGTCATGAAGCGCCTGTCGTGGTGACTGCCAAAGACCCAACTGGAGACATGCATCATGCTCAACAGCACAAGGATAGCAGCCAAAACACCGAACTTCACCGTCTGCCAAGGCTCGGGCAAGTAGAGCATAAAGGCCGAAGAGTTCAACACGGCCAGGGAAGCCAAAGCCAGCACAGGCCGCGGCAAGCCAACCCAATAACAGGGATAGGACTTTGCGTTGTCCATGGACCGGGCTTGGCGAATGGTGCCCATGGCCACCGGGAAAAATGCAATGAGGGCGGCCAGCCAGAAGGGAAAACCCGCCAATTTCCAAAAGGCGTAGTAGATGATGAAACTGGTGGCGATGGAGTTTGTTACAAAATCGCTAATCTCGTCCAAGAACCCACCAAAACTATCATACTGCTTGGTCAAACGAGCCGCCGGCCCGTCCAAAATATCGAAGACGTAGGCGATGTAGATCAGATAACAGGCCCACTCGAACGAACCCTGAAACAAAGCAATGACCGAGCCAAAGCCACCGGCCAAGTTACCCAGGGTCACATAATCTTTAAATTTCATACCTGCCGACACCGCCCTCTCGGCTGCATCATACGTTGAATCTAAAAGAAATCACATCCCCGTCCTTCACCAGGTAGTCCTTACCTTCCAGGCGAATTTTCCCCTGTTTGCGGGCCTCATCGAAGCCCCCCAGGTCCAAGGTGCTCTGCCAGTCCAAAACCTCGGCCCGTATGAAACCCCGGGCGATGTCCGAGTGGATGACCCCCGCCGCATCCTGAGCCCGGGCCTGCTTGGGGATGGTCCAGGCCCGCACTTCATCTTCGCCCACGGTCAAAAAACTCATCAAACCCAAGAGATCGAAACTCAGGTTGATAACCCGCTCGCGCGCCGGTTCGGCGATGCCGTAATCGGCCAAAAAGGCCCGGGCGTCGGCCGGCTCAAGATCGGCGATCTCCGCCTCCAGAGCGGCACACAAAGGGATGAAGCAGCCCCAATCGCCTTCCCGACTATGGCGCAAGCTTTCTTCCAAGCCCTCAGCGCTCCATGCCGACTGTTCTTCGGTGGTGTTGATCACCGTGAGCACCGGCTTGGCCGACAGAAAAGCAAAGGATCGCAAATCGTCATCCAGAGCCAACTCCGGCAAGCAGCGCAATGGCGTGCCCGCCTCCAGAGCCTTCAGCGTTTTCTCTAGCTTTTCGAACTCCATGCGCATGGGTCCGGCCTTGATGCCCTCTTTCTTGAGGCGCTCGATACGCTTTTCTACCTGCCCCAGGTCCGCCAAGACCAGTTCAGTATCCACGGACGCGATGGCCTCGGCCACGAACTCGTCCACCGATTCGGGCAGGCTGAAACCGTCCACGACATGAAGCAGGGCCTGAGCCGGCCGCACCGCCGAAAGAAACTTGGCACCCAACTCGCCCGCATCCTTGCGCAGGCCCGCAGCGCCCCCCAGATCGACAAACTCCACCGAGGCATAGTTGGTCTTCTTGGGTTTGTAAAAATCGCTGAGCTGTTTGACCCGGTCGTCGGGCACTCGAACCGCAACCAGGGAGGCCTCTACGGCCGAGGCCGGGTTGGCACCGGTCAGGGCTTTGAAAACCGTTGTTTTTCCACTGCTGGGTAGACCCACGATGGCGATGCGCATGCTGTACTCTCCTCAGCCCCCTTAGGCCCACCCCTGGCGGCTTGGGTAGCATTCGAGGCCAAAACTGTCAAGCATCACCGAATCCCCAG
>JAUVAM010000292.1 GCA_030591745.1 Deltaproteobacteria bacterium | reverse complement strand
GTGCAGCGCCCCCATGCCTCCAAGTACACAGGCAGTGGCTGGGAGGACTTGGGCCAGGTTTTCAACAACAACACCGGTAGTTTTTCCATGGCCGTCGACTTCGACAACATGCCCCTGGTCGCGATCACCTATTCGAACAGCATGTACATAAGAGAATACACCGGCCACGCCTGGAATGTTTGGCCTGATGCTCCCTTCCAGACAGGCTACAGGGCGCTTACCGTCGTCGACAGCAGCAAGGAACGACCCACCATCGCCGGCATCGTCGGCGGGGCGGCCACCGTGTCTCGTTGGGAGGCCCATCAGTGGATGGACTTAGGCGGCCCCGCATCGACCAGCGTGGACGCAATCGGCGACCTGGTCTACGACCAGGCCAACAACCTCTATCTCGTGGTCGCGGATCAAGGCAGCTTTGTGCTGTATCGCTACGATAACATTTCGGCATGGGAGCAGCTCGGCGTCATCGGCGTTGCAGCTTCGTATGTTTCCCTCGCCCTCGACGGAGCGGGCCGAGCCTACGTCGTGTTCAGAGACCCCGAGCAAGCCAACAAACTTCACTTCCTGGAATTTCACCAATAGAGGAGAGCGAAAACATGAAAACCACAACGACCCTCCTTGCGACTTTTTTGATCGCGTTCACTCTCGCGGCCTGCGGCCCGGCTGCCCAGCTTAAGCCCGAGCCCAAGCAGGCCGACGACTCAGCCGACTCCTCAGCACAAGCGGCGCCGGTGCTCGTTGATGTCTCGCTGGAGCAAGCCATTCAAGCAGCGCCCGCGACCCCGGAAGGCAAACAGGTCTATCGCTTTCTGCTCACGGGCCATGACGGCCAACGCCTGAATCTGCATCTTTGGGTCGACGGCAAAGAAGTCTGTCACATGGCCGGACGCCTAGACGCAAAGATCCACGCCCACCAATACGCCAAGGGACCGCGCCTCGACAGGGCCTGCGTCTTCCCCGCCCCGGTGGCCGACGAGGCCAAGGTCTCCATCCGCTTGCAAGGCTACACCCTCACCGCGGTTGGACATCGAAGCGATGTAGATCAGACCCTGGAGACCAACTTCGAAGACTTCATGGACGGCTGGATCGAGCTAAAACCAGACGGCCAATTGGAAATCAGCTTCCCCAGGGGCTAAGTCTGAAACCATCGTCGACCCTTGTCGGTCAATCGATACCGTTGAGTCGGGCTGCGGGGTGAATTCGGCTCTGTGCGCTCGACCCAGCCACCCTCTAGTGATGGGGTCAAATAGTTCTTTCGGAAGGTCGGTTTGTGCGAAAGCGCCAGTATTTTCATGATACCGGCACTGCTCTTTTCTTCCTTGGCGAGTACCTTGAGCAACCTGGATACTTGGTCGCTTACTTGGTCGCTTACTTGGTCGCTGCTCAGACCACTCTCCTTGAGGGCGGCATGTAAGGCATCCAGCATGAACTCAACAAAGGGCGTGGCCTCGGCCTGATCATCAGCTACAGCCAGGACCCGGTAATACTCATCCTGACGCTCCCGAATCACCGTCTCCACCGGCAAATAGGCCAACAGGGGCTTCCAGTTTCTAAGTATCAAAGTCTGCCAAAGCCGACCCATGCGCCCATTGCCGTCGGCGAAGGGATGGATGAACTCCAACTCATAATGCACCACGCAGCTGCTCACCAGGGGATGCACGTCCGTCCCACCAAGCCAGCCCAGCAGATCATCAACAAGCTGCGGCACCCGCGGGGCGGGCGGTGCCATATGCACCAATTGCTTGGCCCGAAAAACGCCCACGCCGGCCGAGCGAAAGACGCCGACCTCGTCCACCAGGCCGGCCATCAACAGGCCGTGGGCGGCCAGCAAGTCCTGCCGCGAGCGGGGATCCCAGTCATCCATGGCTTGATACGCCGCGAAGGCGTTTCGCACCTCTTGGATCTCTTCCGGAGGCCCCAAAACCCGCTTGCCCGCAATGACGCTTGTCACCTGCTCCAGGGTCAGGGTGTTGTTTTCGATGGCCAAGGAGGCATGAATCGTACGAATGCGGTTGTCACGGCGCAGGCGCGGAGCCAGATCCTCGCCGGACAGGACGGCGTGGGCACCGATGAGCTCGCCAATCTCCGCCACCCGGCTTACGATGGTCGAAGTGAGACTAAAAGGTGGCTGGTATGCGCCCTGATCACCCATGGCTACGATGGCTCCTCCATTCCATCCCAAAAGCATATCACACCCCTCGGACATGTCAGCATCACAGCAACTAAGTGCCTGGCACCCTGCGCATGGGGGGGGAATATGATATATGAGCATCCTGACCCCAACCTGGAGCCATCGCATGCCATCGAAGAAAACCCCGTCGAATCCGGACAAACTTCGCCAACTGGTGCAAGACGAGCGACGGCGACAGGCCGAGCGAGAAGGGGGCTACCGGGCGCGAGCGCTGGAGCTCTTTGACCCGGTCTGTGGACATTGTGGTCGCGAGTTCGAGGGCAAGAAGCTTCGCGAGTTGACCGTGCACCACAAAGATCACAATCACGACAACAACCCGCCCGACGGCAGCAACTGGGAACTTCTCTGCATCTACTGCCACGACAACGAACACCAACGCGACATGGTCGCCGAGGTCTCCGGCCCCCTAAGCCCCCGCGAGCGAGACGAAGGCGAAGCCACCCACCAGCCCTTCGCCAACCTGGCAAAATTGCTCAAGAAAAAGTAAGGGCTCCTTCACGCCCCCCCTCGCTCGGGGAACGAAGTGCCTGGCACCCCCCAGCAACTAAGTGCCTGGCACCCTGCGTAGCTTAGGAAGGCCCAACTAAGTGGCTGGCACCTGTGTAGCCTGCACCTGTGTAGCCTTAGTTCATCTTTCCTGTGACAGGCTACGCTGGCGGTGCTAGGCTTGGCCTCAATTACGGCATCTTATCTAAGAGGGAGGGCTTGCCATGGGCCGTCGGTTGCTACTCGTCACATTCTCCATCGTTTTGCTTCTCAGCACCCTGGCGGCCGACGCTTCGGCCAGGGATTGGTTCGTCCGCGCCGGCGCTTCGGCTGGAGACGGCTCCTTGGCCAAGCCCTTCGGGGGCGTCTGGCAAGCCCTGGACGCCTGCCTGGCCGGCGACAAGATCCACGTTAGCGAAGGCAAGTACTACGGCAAGCTGGAAACTGGCACCTGGGTGATCCCCTGGCCGCGGGTCGAACTGCTCGGGGGCTATGACAAAGCCTTCGCGAAACGCAATCCCTGGAAAACCCCATCCGAGCTGCTGTGGAAGAAGGGTTCCAAGAACATCTCCGGCGAGGCCCGGGTTTCGGGCTCGCTCCAGGATCACGAGGGCGTGGTCTTCGACGGATTCATCGTCGACATGCGCAACGAAAACATCTACCGCTCCGATGGCGGCCTTCGACAGCCCTATCCCAAGGGGGCTGTGCGCATCTTCCACAAGGGCGCCAAGATCCGCAACAACGTGATCCTTAACTCCGCCAAAACCGCCATCACGACGGGCATGGCCACCACGGTGGAGAACAACCTGATCCTGAACCAGCTGATGAACGGCATCGAGATCAGGGGCAGCAGCAAGCAGGGCAGCACGCCGGCCACCCTGGTCAAAAACAACACCATCCTGTTCACCTGGGACGACAAGGCGGGTCCAGGCACTGGCGCAACGCGCGGCCTGGGCATCAACACCAAGGTCGCCACCCGCATTGAAAACAACCTGCTTGCCTACACCGACAACAACGCCGTGGTGGTTTACCGTCACGGTTCGGCGCCCCTGTCCGCCATCACCCTGAAGGACAACGTGTTCTTTATGAACGCTTACGCCAACTTCAAGTTCCAAATGGGCAGCAAGGACATCGCCATCGACAACGGCGACATGGACGCATTGGAAGACCTGGGCTTTGCGAAGCAGGGCGGCAATCAAGTCGTTGATCCCAAGCTGCCCCTGGACAAGGGCTGGATGGACCAGTTCTCCCGGCGCAAGCCCGCCGAGCATGGCAAGGTCACCATGGATGATCTGAACCAGGCCCGCAGTGTGCTGGGCCTGCCGGTCATCGCCAAGGGCGGCACGGCGGCCGAGGGTGTGGCGCCGGCCTGGAAGCTGGCCTCGGCCCTGAAGTTGATGGCCCCCGGCAAGGGGTCGCTTAAGGCCGGAGCCCGGGCCAAGGACCTGCCGGTGACCTTCTCGGCCGAACAGGCCCCGGTGGCGGCCGTGCCCGCCAAGAACTACAAGTCGGTCAAGCTCAAGCCCTACGTCCGGGATGCTCGCGCGGTGGATGGCCAGGCCCTGGAGATGATCGTGGCCCTGGGCCGTGGCGTGGCACCTCGGGGCTTGGATGAGGTCAAGACCGGCAAGCACAAGGCCATTTACCTCTGTGTTCCCGAACGCGGCGGCACGCAGATTTACGGCTACTACCCGAAGGGCACCGCGACCCAGAAGTTCCTCGATCCGATTGCCCGTAATGGCCCAAACTGCAGCCGTCCACCGGAGCAGACCTATCGCGTGCGCGGCACCATGCACGCCATCCGGGGTGTGCCCAAGGCCGGCTTCATGATCGACAGCATCGAGCTGGTGGAGACCGACTCTGGACCCAAGGTGGCCCGGCCCAAGGGCCGGGACTGGTTCGTGCGGGCCGGCGCCAAAGGCGGCGACGGCTCCAAGGCCAAGCCCTTCAAGGATCCATACAAGGCTTTGAAAAAAGCCGGCGTGGGCGACAGCATCCATGTGACCGAGGGGACCTATACGGGTTTTCTCAAGAGCGGCGAATGGACCATCGGCAAGAAATATCTGTCCCTGGTGGGCGGCTACGACAAAAAATTCAGTCAGCGGGACCCCTGGAAACATCCAAGTCTGTTGACCTGGCCCAAGGGCGCCAAGACCGACCAGCCGAAGAATACCGTGACGGGCGTCAAGGGCAGCAACCATGAGGGCTTCATTCTGGACGGATTTGTCTTCGATCGGCGCAACCAGAATGTTTACTCTCCCAACGGGGATCTGCGGGCGGAAAACTCTGAAAACGGGGAGATCGTTTACCTTTGGGAGAAGGGCCTCGTCATCCGAAACTGTGTCTTTCTCAACAGCGCCGCCAGCGCCTTGCGCCTGAGCGGTGGGGTCACCCTGGAGAACAACCTCTTCCTCAACATGGCCTACCAGATGGTGAACCTCAAGCGGGTCACCCTGGCCGAAGGACCCATCGTCATCCGCAACAACACCTTCTTGTTTAGCTGGAACAAGAAAAACCGGGCGGGTTCGGGGCAATCCCCCCAGGGCTATGGACTGCTTATCCAGGGCAAGGCCAAGACCCTCATCGAGGGCAATGCCTTTCAGTTCATTGATAACTACGGTATCAAGCTTTTCGAAAAACCCAAGAACGTAACCTTCAAAAACAACATTTTCTCCCACGTCCTTTACGCCAACCTGATGGGCATGCGCCGCGCCCTGGTGGACAATAAAAGCATGCACCTACTCGGGCAGATGGGTTTCTTGGCGCAAAGCGGCAACAAGGTTTGCAATCCCAACTTCGACATCGATGGCAAGTGGTTCGACAACTACTTAAGCCGTACGGCCTCGACGCCCGGCAAGGTGACCGACGACGAGTGGAATCAAGTTCGGGAATTGCTCGGCCGACCGGTCATCGTGCGAGGCGGCAAGAGCGGCGTGGGTTTCGCACCGGCTTACGACATGAAGCAGGCGCTCAACCTCTTTGCGCGGGCCCGCAAGTGCCAGGCCGGCGCCAAGCATCTGAAGCTCAAGGTGACTTTCGGCCAGTAAGCGCT
>JAUVAM010000042.1 GCA_030591745.1 Deltaproteobacteria bacterium | reverse complement strand
GTGGCCATGAGTCAGGACCTGCGGGTGATTCTGGTTAAGCTTGCCGACCGCTTGCACAACATGCGCACCTTGGAATTTGTTGAGCTTGATCTCAGGCAGTCCGTCAGCCAGGAAACATTGGACATCTTTGCGCCTTTGGCCAATCGCCTGGGCATTCAATGGATACGTAGTGAACTGGAGGACTTGTCCTTCAAGTGGTTGCATCCGGAGCAGTTCGGTGACATCGAACAGCGCTTAGAGCAGGTACGCAAGGAGCGACGACATTTTATCGACCTGGTTGTTGAGTTTCTCGAAACCACGTCCGAAGAAAATGAAATCGATGCGACTGTGTCCGGCCGCATCAAGCATCCCTACAGCATTTATCGAAAGATGCTTCAGAAAAACGTTCATTTCGACCAGATTTACGACATCATCGCTTTCCGCATCATCACCAAGAATGTGGGTGATTGCTATCGCATGCTGGGTTTGATTCACGCCACCTGGAAACCGGTGAGCGGTCGATTCAAAGACTACATCGCCATGCCCAAGATCAATCGTTATCAGTCCCTGCACACAACCGTGCTGGGACCCGAGGGTGAGCGGGTTGAGATCCAGATTCGCACGGCGGACATGCATCGCATTGCGGAGCAGGGCGTGGCGGCCCATTGGGCATACAAGGAAGGGGTGCGCGGGGAGATTCGGGCCAGCAAGGACTTGTCCCAGTTCGCTTGGCTGCGCTAACTGCTGGATCAGCAGAAGGAACTGAAGGACCCGACTGAGTTTCTTGAGACCGTCAAGGTGGATCTTTTCAGCGACGAGGTCTTTGTTTTTACGCCTCAGGGCGAGGTCAAGGCTATGCCCCGCGGTGCCACATCCTTGGACTTTGCCTATGCAGTGCACACCGAGGTGGGACACCACTGCGTCGGCGCTCGAGTTAATGGCAAGATCGCGCCTCTGCGCCAGAGGCTGAAAAATGGCGACACCATCGAGATCCTGACCAACAAGAAACAGCGGCCAAGCAAGGACTGGCTGGCCTTCGTCAAGACCTCGCGTGCCAAAAACAAGATTCGAAATGTTATCCGGGCGGAACAACGCAAGCGATCCCAGGAGATCGGTCGCGAGGTGCTGGAGAAGGAGTGCAAGCGTCAGGGCGTCAACCTGAACAAAGCCTGGCGCAGTGGCCAAGTGGGGAAAGTGGCGGACGAGTTGGGTTTCAGAAACCCGGACGAACTGATGGTGGCCTTGGGGTACGGCAAGATCAGCACCACCCGGGCCATTGAACTCTTGCTGCCCGAAGAGAAACGCCGTGAACTTGCGCAGGCCAAAGAAGACCTGAAGCCCTCGAAAATTGGTCAATTCTTCAAGCGCCCGTCACGAAAATCCAAAACCGGCATCTTGGTCCAGGGATTAGAAGACGTGATGGTGCGTTTTGGTAAATGCTGCAATCCCATTCCAGGTGACAATTTGGTGGGGGTGATCACTCGGGGTCGAGGCGTCACCGTACACACTCGTAGTTGCAAGCGGGTGCTGGATTCAGATCCCGAGCGATTGATCGAGGTAAACTGGGACTTAGAGCATGATGTGGTACGCACCATCTCAGTCCGGGTTCTTTGTGAAGACCGTTCGGGGATGTTGGCCAACATCACCAACGCCATGAGCGATCAGGGCATCAACATCTCTCAGGTCAATGCCAGGGTGGACGATGCCGGCAGAGCCGTCTGCAATTTCAAGTTGGGCATCGGTTCTTTGGAGCAGTTTAAGGATGTGGCCAAGAAAGTTGAAAAGATCAAAGGCGTCTTAGGCGTTGAACGTTTGCAAAATTAGCCCCCCCAATCCCCCGATGACTTGATTTTCTCTGGCTTTATGCCTATTATTCAGCCTGATTTCCAACCTTTCTGGGAGTGGACCATGTTCGCGAAGACGCACACGCGTTGTTTGTTGGCTCTATTTACGATGACCCTCTTTGTGGCCTCGGTGGGCTGCGGCGGTGACGCCTGTCAAGATGTCTGCATGATGGGTGCCAACCAATGCGATGGGAACAGTTTGATGAGCTGTGGTGACTACGATGGCGACGGTTGCATGGAATGGGGCGATCCATTCACCTGCCCGGATGAATGCCTGTTGGACCGATGTGTGTCTTCCTGTGAGAACGAATGCCAGAACGGTGCCCGGCGCTGTGCCGGCGATCAATATCAGCTTTGCGGCGACTCCAATGGGGATGGCTGCACCGAGTGGAGCAATTCTCAGAGCTGCCTGCCCGGGCAGGTTTGTCAGGGCGCCGGCTTGTGTGTGGACGACTGCCAGGATCGCTGCGCGGAGAATGAAAGCCAGTGCGTCTCGGGTCAGCCCACGCAGGTCCAGGCATGCGTTTGTCCGGAGACGGGCTGTTGTGATTGGGCCGCGGCCACCGAATGTCCCGCGGGTCAATCTTGCGCCAACGGTGTCTGTGTTACCTGCACCAACGAATGCAGCCCGGCCGGCAAGAAAGAATGTGTCGATGGCACGAGCTTCCGCACCTGCGGCGATCTGGATGATGACCCATGCAACGAGTGGTCGGCGGCTACCGCCTGTGGTGACGCCTTGGTTTGTTACAACGGCTCATGTATTGAAGCCTGCACGGACGACTGCGATGGCTTGAAAATGGGCGAGCGGGTATGCACCGCGGATGATCAGGGTTTCAGGACATGCGGCGATTACGACACAGACCCCTGTCTTGAGCTTGGCAACCCCACGGCCTGCGGTGCCAACGAGCGCTGTGAACAGGGCGTTTGTATTTTCGACTGCGCCGACGAATGTTATTCCGGAGAACGTCGTTGTCTCCAAAACGGTTACCAGATTTGCGGACAGCATGACGACGACCCCTGCACCGACTGGGGCCCCGTGACCGATTGCAAGTACAACGAGACTTGTTCTTTTGGCGTGTGTTCAGAATCTTGCCAACCCGAATGCGAACGTGGCGACACGGAATGCTCGGGATTCCAGAGCGTTCGAAGCTGCGGCGAATACGATCAGGATCCTTGCGCCGACTGGGGAGAGCCCAGCCAGTGCAATCTCTGGGAGCGATGCGTCGTGGACGTCAACGGCGTGGCTGGCTGCCATATCATTTGCTTCAACGAATGCGACGTGCCTGGCGTCACCCAATGCTCCGGTGAGGGATTCTTGGAATGCGGTGACTACGAGTGGGATGCTTGCCTTGAGTGGAGCGACCTGCAGCCTTGTGGGGCCGACGAGCTCTGTTCCGATGGTCAATGCAGCACCCGGCCTTGCACCGACGACTGTGACGTCGAAGGCTACACCGAGTGCTTCGGAGAAAGCGGCTACCGGATTTGCGGCCAGTACGACTCGGACATCTGTCTCGACTGGAGTTCTTCCGTGCCCTGTGGTGCCGACCACCGTTGCGCGGACGGTCAATGTGTCGAGGTCTGTCAGGACGCTTGCCAGCAAAACGAGATGGGCTGCGTTCAGAATAATCCTGAGCAGAGCTGGTTTTGCTCAGACGAAGATGGTGACGGATGCCTGGATGTGGTTGCGGTGGATTGCATGAGCGGTCACCTCTGCCTGGATGGTACTTGCTATCTCTCATGCACGAACGATCCGGATTGCCCTTCGGGTACTTCTTGCCAGAGCGGTCTTTGCAGGCCGTATCAGTGCAACGATGACGGCTTCGAGGAAAATGATACTTCGACCACCGCTGCCAGTATTGCCGGGGACCAGATCGATTTGCAGATCTGCCCAGGGGACGAAGATTGGTATCTTGTTCACGTCAACGCAGGTGACGGTCTGCGTTTGACCCTCTACTTCGATGGCCTGGCAGGCGATCTGGATCTGGAGCTTTTTGACGCCGACGATCCGATCACGCCCCTCTCCGGCAGCTACGGCATCGACGACTCCGAAACCGTTACGGCAGAGGCCATTTGGGGCGAAGCCAACTACCTGGTGCGTGTCTTTGGGTACGGCGGCGCGGCCAACGCCTATGACATGGAAGTGAATTTTGTGAGTTCTGGCACCTGCATGGATGACGTCTTTGAGCCCAACGACTCAATCGATGCGGCCGAGTTCGTTTTGGATGGGCTTTACCCGGGGCTGATGCTCTGCGCAGACAACGAAGACTGGTACGAAAACTACATGTTCGCGGGCGAGGATCTCATCGTGGACTTGACCTTCGTCGACGACAACGGTGATTTGGACGTGGTGATCACGGACGATGCGGGCATCGAACTCGTGTGGGGAGACACCGAGGACGATAACGAGAGCATCAGCTACAGCATCCCCAGCGATGGCTACTACTACGTTTGGGTCTATGGCTATGGGGCCGCTGAGAATGGTTACGACATGGGCATCGACTATGGCGCGTTTTGCTGGGACGACAACATGGAGCCCAACGACACCCGTGTCACGGCATTCCCGGTGACGGATAGAGTCTACGATGATCTGATGCTTTGTTCCGGGGACGTGGATTGGTACTCGGTGGAAGTGGGTGCCAATGCCGAGATCTTGGTCGCCATTGATTTTACCAACGCCGCAGGCGATCTGGATTTGGAATTGCTGGACGAAAATGGTCAGGTTTTGAATGGTTCCTACAGCATCGGTGACTCGGAAGTGGTGGGCATGGCCGGTCTGGACGCCGGCACTTACTACATCCTGGTCTATGGCTGGGAGGGCGCTGAGAATAGCTACAGCATGGAAGTTGTGTACTGACAGGCAAGATCGAGTCGGGGTGAAGGGGAGTCCACTTGGCTGAACTCGGGCGTATCGGAAAATACGAACTGCTCAAACGCCTGGCCACAGGCGGTATGGCCGAGATCTACCTGGCGCGTCAGACGGGCATGGAGGGCTTCGAGAAGTTGGTGGTCTTGAAGCGCATCTTGCCCAATTTGGCCACCCAAGATCGCTTCGTCGAAATGTTTCTGGACGAAGCGCGGATCGCTGCTCGGTTTAATCACTCCAACATCGTGCAGATTTATGACCTGGGTCAGCAGGACAAGGCCTTCTACATCGCCATGGAGTACATCAACGGCCAGGATATTAAGTCCATCGTGCGGAGATGCGCAAAAAGAAAAAAGCGGATTCCCATCGAGCACGTGGTTAAGATTTTTTCCGGTATCCTGGGCGGCTTGCATTATGCTCACAGCCAGAAGGGTTTGGACGGCACGGTAACCGGCGTGGTTCACCGGGACGTGAGCCCACATAATATCATCGTTTCCTTCGAGGGGGACGTGAAGCTGGTGGACTTCGGCATCGCCAAAGCCCGCAGCGAAATTTCCACCACCATGCCCGGTCGGGTCAAGGGCAAGCATGCATACATGTCGCCTGAGCAAATCCAGGGTGCCGACTTGGACGGCCGTTCGGATGTCTTCTCGACGGGCATCGTCATGTACGAACTGCTGGCCTGGACTCGGCTTTTTAAGCGCAAAACGGATCTGGACACCTTGAAGGCTGCTTTGGGCGCCGACATTGTACCTTTGAGAACTCGCAACCCTGAGATTGACGTCGAACTCGAGGGCATCATCAACAAGGCCTTGACTCGCGATCTGGATAAGCGATACCAGAGTGCCCAGGAGATGCAGTCCCACTTAGAGGACTACCTGTTGGTCAAAGGCTTGCGCTCCAACCAGATCTTCATATCCCAGTTTATGGCCGACTTGTTTAGCGAAGAGTTGGCCGCGATGAGCAAGGCCCTGGGCACAGCCAACGCCAGTGACTTGGAAAACGCTGTTCGGGCCGCCGAAAAAGAAGGCAACGAGGATTTGGTGGTCTTTTTGGATATGTTTTTTGGTGACGGCTCGGGATCCGGGCATGAGGCCTCCGACCCCGGCAGCCTCAGTGGACCCATGGGGCCCGAGTTCACGCCCTCGACGGAATATACCCCCGCCAACCTGGAGCTGGAAGTGTCTCCCCATCGCCATGAGATCCCGGCTCGGGTGCGCGGTGAATACATGCCGAGGAGGGCCCCGCCCCCCAAAATGCCGGACGGCGCTGGTGTGCCGAATACCGCACCCCAGAACGATCCGGTGGCTCCTCAGCCCATCCCGGACCTTGCCGATCCATCGGCTGATATCATCGACCCGGGTTATGCGGATGATGATCGTTATTCCGACGTTCTGGCTCCCATGGGCAAGAAAAAGGGGAAGGGTCTTTGGTTTTTCTTGTTCTTGGTGATTTTGGGTATTGGCGGCTGGCTGCTTTATAGCAACCGTGACGAACTCACGGTCAGCAAGGTGCCGGCCACTGGGGTGTTGTTCATCACCAGCGTACCGGGCGGTGCCGACGTGTTTTGGGATGGACAGCGCTTGCCTGGGCGTACCCCCACGGACATCGGCAACATCGAACCGGGCAAGGAGTACCTCCTCAAAGTCACGCTGCCCGATTTGCCTGAGTGGGAAAAGAAGGTCATCCTGACGGACACCACCAAGCCCTTGGAAATTAAGGCCGTACTGTCCAAGTCGGAAGCCCTGCAGGCCCGGCTCAAGGGGAAGCCCATCGTGGCTGGGGCAGAAGGTCAAGGCTTCGGCAAGATCAAGATCGAAAGCGATCCTGCGGGTGCGATGATTTTCTTGGATGGTTTGGAGACGGGCAAGAAGACGCCCTTCACCCTGAGGAAGGTGCCGGCCGGCTTGGACCACGTAGTCCTGCTCGAGTGGAAAGGCAAGCCGCCGGTTTTTGACCGATTGCACCTGAAGGCCGACGAAGAATTCAGCATGTCGCTTGCGGCTGCTGACGGTCAGGATGGCCTTCCCGATCGGGCCAAGCTGCGATTCGAAACCGAACCAGAGAATGCCAAACTCACCATCAACGGCTTCAGCACTGAAAAATATATCACGCCCATGGCAGCCAAGCTTCTCGTGGGCGGCACATCAGAGCTTGAGCTGACCGCAAAAGGCTTCAAGGATTGGCAGGGCAGGGTACGCCCCGTACCCGGAGTCGATCTGACCATCTACGTCAGGATGTCCAAATAAGTAGTTTATTTGCGATGCGCTTTGACCAAAGCCTGGGCCTGCTTGACGGCGTCCATCATTTTCTTTTCGCGGATTCTGAGTCGTTGATCTTCCTTCTTGGCCAGATCGAGCTTCTTCTTTTGCTCCATCAGTTTGGCCTTGGCCTGCTCGACGGCCTCTTGGTATTTGCTGAGTTTTTTCTCATGACCGGCGGCGAGCTTCTCAATCTCTTGCCGGTGCTGGACCTGGGCCTTTTCGGCATCGCCTTGCAGGCGGGTCCTCAATTCGGCCAACTCGTTGTCTTTGTCTGACTCAAGATGCTGCAGACGCTCTTGCCACTGTTGCTTGACTTTGTCCATGGCATCGGCGTGGTGAAGATCGGATTCCTGCTTGGCCGCCTGTTGATCGCTTCCGCTGGCCTGCAGGCTCTCACATTGCTCGGAGAATTGACGGGCTTGTTGTTGGGATTCTTCCAAGGTCTGCGTCTTGTCCCGTAGTTCTTCTTCGACTTGTTCGAGTCGGCTGCGCAGGCCGGTGGCTTCGTCTTCAGCGCTGGTTAGGACCTCGTCCTTGGCGTCTAAGGTCCCCTGCAGTTGGCCGATGTTCTCGTCGCGCTCGTTGACCAGACCCTGCATGCGCAGAATTTCTTGCTCCATCCCGGTCTGCTGGCTTTGCGCTTGTTCAATCTCGCTGCTGAGTTCTTGGCCGGATTGCTCCAGTCGGTTGATGTGACCTCGCAACTGATCGCACTGACTCTCTCCCTCGGCTACCTGGGCCTGGGATGCTTCCAATGATTGCTGTGCTTCGTTTAGCTGTTGCCCTTTTTGTTCAATTTCTTCTGCCTGCTCTGAGCGCTTTTGCTGGCCTTCCTGGAGCGTCTGGCCCATCCAGGTCATCTTCGCCATCAGGGCGGACAGCTTGCTTTCCAGGGTGTCGGCTTTCTCGCTGGTCTCGTCAAAGCTGGCTTTGAGCATTCCGTAGGCCTGCTCCGACTCGGCATGGCGCTGATCCATCTCGGCCTGTAGGTCTTCCGTGGCCTTCTGATTGTCTTCCAGTCGGGCCTTCATGCCCTGTTCGATGCTGGCCTGCTCGTCGGCTGCCTGATCGGCTGAAATGCGCAGGGCCTCATAGCGTTGCCGCTCTTCTTCCAGGTTATTGTTAAGTCGCCCCATCTCTTCACTGCTTTGGGTTTCAAGTTGCTTGTTTTCATCCGTCAGGCGCTCGACGCGGTTTTCCAGATCCTCGATTTGCCCTTGCAGATCCTGGACCTGGCTTTCTCCATCAGCCTGGGTTTGCTGCAATTGATCTTCGGTGGATTGGAGTTGCTCTTCAAGCCCCGTCGCTTTGTTCTCGAGTTGCTCGATGGACTCGCCCAGCTCGCCCTTGGTTTTCTCCAAGCTTTCTTCCAGCAAGGCGATGTTGCGTTCTCGGTCCTGGATGCGGGCGTTGAGTTCTTGCTCACGGGTTTGGCTGGCCTCGGTCAGCTCTTCCATCTGCCCGTTCATGGTCTGACGCTCGCCCTCAAAACCGGCCTTGAGCGCCTGTTTTTCCTGCACGGCGTCCTCTAAGACTCCGGCTTTGTCCGCTTCGAGCTGGGCGTACATGGCTGCCGCTTCTTTGATGGCACCTTCCAGTTCAGCGACCCGGGTCTCCACGCTTTCTTTTTCTTCGGTCAGCGCGTCCAGGCTGTCTTGCAGCAGGTCGCCGCGGCCGCGCTCGACCTCGATCTCCTGGTTCAGATCTTGTTCGTGGGTTTCCTTTTCTTCGGTTACCTCTTCCAAAGATTCCTGCAAAAGCTCGATTCGCTTGCGGCTGTCTTCCAACTGTTCATCGTATTCGGCCGCTTCTTCGTTTTTCTTCTGGCTGAGCAATTGCAGGGTTTCTTGAAGTACCTTGAGCTTGTTGAGCTGCTCGTCTAAGGCCTCGCTGAGTTCGCTTTTTTCACCTTCAATGCGCTGCGCGACCGTATCGAGCTCTCCCGCGGTTTCTTGTAACTGGCTTTGGGTTTGCTCGAGCTGCTGGCCTAAGGTTGCGTTTTGTTCCTGCAACTGGGCGATTTGTTTTTCTTGCTCCGTCGAAGTGCCCGTGAGCTGTTTGAGCTCTTTTGCCACTTCTTTCATCTGGCTTTTGAGTTTGGTTTGCTCTTTGCGGGAGTTGTCTAATGACTTTTCTCGTTTTTTTAGCGTCTTGCGAAGGAACTGCAGTTTGGAGTCGAAGCCGAACTCGTCGTCGTCGTTGCTTCCCGACCCCTTGCGCTTGGGCGGAGGGGGCGGCATGCCCTTGGCGGTTTGCTTGACGGGCGGGGCCTCTTTGGCTTCCTGCGGGGCCTCGGTCAAATTGTCGAAAACCGAGTCGAAGTCCCCGTCTTTGGCATCGTCCTGTGGTGCCGGGGGGGCCTCTTCAGGCACGGGTTCGGCTGCCGGCTGGGGCGCGGGGGCCTGCTCCATCGGCTCCAGGGCGTCAAGTTCTTCGAGCTCTTCGAGCTCTTCCAATTCATCCAGTTCTTCGAGGTCGTCCACCTGGTCGGCTCCTGCTTCGGCTTGGCTGTTGGGTGTGCCGTCGCCAGTTAATGCGTCGAGGGCTCCATCGAGTTCGTCTGCTTCTTCAAGAGGTTCTTGACCGAGGCCCAGCCATTGGCTGACCCGGTCCACCACGGATTGACTGGACTCATCCTTGACCAGGTAGTCGTCCGCCGGGGTGCTGTGTTGCCGGTGCTGATCGAAGGTGTCGGGGGTCTCGCCGGTGGACGTAATGAGCACCGGCACACCCTGTAAGGCCTCCGACTTTTTCAGTCGGTTGCAAACCGAGTAGCCGGACATGCCCGCCAGCTCGGCGGCCAGCACGATGGCATGGGGCTGGCTCTGGCTCGCCATTTCGATCCCCTCGGCCCCGTCCACCACCGAGGTGACCTGACAAGACAGCAATTCCAAGCGCTGCCGAAGGTCGGCCTCGAAGAGGGGGTCGTTTTCAACGATGAGGATACGTTTCTGTTCCATGGCACCTTATGGGTATTCACTCTTGGAGTACTATTAAAGGTGCAGGATTTCAAGAAAGTTATGGGGTTCGTTCGCGGAGAATGCCGGTTTGTCCCTGCCGCTGTTTCGACCTAGTCAGGATAGACCAGGCTGATGCGCAGACCTGTCTCATCAGACAATTCGCAAAGGTCCGCGTGAGCGCCGAAGACCAGGCTGCCATTGGGAAATTCCGGATTGCTTGTCTGGATTTTGTAGGTCCAGGTGGGCACACAGCGGCTGCCGGCCGCGCAAGTGCTCTGATCATCCAGACCGTTGCAGGCTTGGAGTTCAGCAAAGGAGCCGGGCAGGTTGCAGCTGAACCTGGGGAGGATCGCCCCGTCGAGCATGACCTCGACGGACTCAGGGGAAGACATCAAGCCGGTCAAATGAAAGATTCTTGGGCAGGCCAGCCAGTGGCCCATGTTCCGCAAGGTTGTCGAGAAGTCCGCCTGACAAATGCTGGCGACATATCCATCCAAACCCAGCCCCAGCAGGTCCGCCAGGCCGATGTAGCGAGTGCCTGGATAGGCCGCGCAGTATCTGCCCGTGCAGGTGGGCGTGGTGCAGGCCGGAACGATGTCTGAACTCGGATCGCTGTCATCTGTGTATTCAATGCTGGTGGCAAGGGGATCATTGGGATCGGTGATCCCCACCACGGCTGCGAATTTGACCATGCCGGGTCGTCCATCTTTGAGCGCGATGAGTTGTTCCAGATAGTCGCTTACGGGCGTGAGTGCATACGGTTTGTCGTCCGGATCGTCCGGGGAGCTGGTGGCACCCACTGGGCCCAGGCCCTTGGCTGCATAATAACAGACCCTGCCGCCGACACCGGCGATGCCCTCGGTGATGTCACCCACCTCGCCACAGTCATCTTCGTCGCTGACGACGATCACGACCAATTGGGCCTCGGGGCGCAGAAAACCTTGATTCGTCGAGTTGGTCAGTTTCGGGGAGAGGCCCAGGCGAATGGCACTGAGGCCCCGTTCGTAGCCGCAGCCGTTGACGCCCACCAGAATGGTCCCGGCCTGACTTTCGTTGTTAAAGAGGCAGAGGTCTGCTTCGATGCTTTGTAGTATTTTGCATTCGGGTCGGTTGACCGAGCTGTATTCCACGATGTCCTGTTCAATGCTGACGAATTGGCCGTACCGATCCTGGAAGACGCCGGATTCGCCCGTTTCGTTGACGCAGGAATATGGAGTATTCGTCGAGCAGGACCCGCAACCTTCGGATTTGACGCCTGTCGTGCTGACCGCCACATGGACTTCATCGCTTTGGAATCGGTGGCCAAGAGCCGTGATCAGGTGGTTCAAGTTTGTGCCCAGTTGGATCTGTTCTCCGACCATGGAACCCGAATTGTCCACCACCAGCAGGATGTCCAAACTGTCGGGCAGGGCTTGCAGGTCGGGTTGCGAGGGCCCCGAGCTGCAGGATGGAAGCCCCAAGCAACAAATCAGGAGCAGGGTTGCGATTTTTTTGGTCATGGTGGACTCCCTTTTTACT
>JAUVAM010000128.1 GCA_030591745.1 Deltaproteobacteria bacterium | reverse complement strand
GCGAGGACGGTGAAATCGCGGACCTGGGCCCGCCAAAGCGTGTGCCCAAGGAGAGCAGGGCCGCCGAGCAGAAGGTGGTCATCGAAGACCTGCCGGAGAAGCCTTACACCCGTGAATTTAAGGCTGTGGCTGCGCCCATCGTCGACGTCGAACAGGCCCAGCCGGAAGAAGTCGCTCCCCAGGCCTCGATAGAGACGGTACCCGAAGCTCCAGCCGCGGATAAGGCTGGGGTCTTTGATAACGATCCGCCGAGTCAGGACTCCTGGGTTGTATTGGAGCGGAAATCCATACCCCCTCCGGCTGCCGAGCAGGACGCAGACCCAGGTGGAGACATGCCTGCAAGCCCCGCCTCGGAGATCGTCGAGGATATGCTGACCTTGATGCGACCGAGGACGGCACCCGCCGAAACCGATCGGGCAGAGCCAGGGGACGATACCGGCTCAGAGCCCATTTCTTTTGAGAAAAAGCCCGAGCCCGAGGCGGAAGATGGCTTCTTTGCGGCTGGTGATAATGACGAAGCAGACCCCGGAGACGAGGATTTTGAGCTGCCCAAGTCTTCGAGTACATGGATTTGGGTGCTCGCCATTCTTGTTGCAGTAGGTCTGGGCGCGGGCGGTTATTGGTACCATGTGCAATCCAAGCTCACTGGGAATGAACCCAAGGTAGACGAACCCAAGGTAGACGAACCCAAGGTAGATGAACCCAAGGTAGATGAACCCAAGGTAGATGAACCCAAGGTAGACGAACCCAAGGTAGATGAACCCAAGGTAGATGAACCCAAGGTAGACGAACCCAAGGTAGACGAACCCAAGGTAGATGAACCCAAGGTAGATGAACCCAAGGTAGATGAACCCCCGCCTTCGCCAGAGGCTTCGGCGGGTTTTGAGAAGGCGCTGAAAGAGGGCAAGGCGGCCTTTGAAGCGGGTGTTTTTAGCAAGGCCATCAAAAACTTAAACCAAGCGTTGAAGATCAAACCTGACAGCGACGCGGCTATGGTGGCCCTGGCCAACGCAGAATTTGAACGCGGGAAGTCGGACTTGGCTCTCAAGTGGGCCTGGAAAGCCTTGGAGATAAAACCATCCAATGCACGGGCCCACCTGACCCTGGGGACGATCTACCAGACCCTGGACAAGAAGCCCGAAGCCATCAAGCACTATCGGAAGTTCTTGAGCTTACAGCCCACAGGCCCCATGGCCCACGAAGTGCGCTCTATCCTCAAGCACCTCAAGTAGGACCGTGCCGGAATCCACATGCGTGTATTGGGTATCGAAAGCTCTTGTGACGAATGCGCTGCCGCCCTTGTGGATGGCGGGCAATTGGTTTCCCATGTGATCGCCTCGCAGATTCCAATCCACGCGGTTTACGGTGGAGTGGTGCCTGAGTTGGCCAGTCGCGACCATGTCAAGCGTGTGGTGCAAGTGATCGCAGCCACCATGGAGCAAGCAGGCATGGATTTGGACATGCTGGATGGGGTCGGTGTGACGGCCGGGCCGGGACTCATCGGATCGCTGTTGGTGGGCGTGTCGGCGGCCAAGACCATCGCCTGGGCTTTGGATAAGCCCCTGGTGGGTGTCAACCATCTGGAAGCCCATCTGCGAGCGGTTTTTCTTGAGAGACCGTCGCTTCCGTATCCCCACTTGGGCTTGGTGGTTTCGGGGGGGCACACCAGTCTGTTCCGCATGGATGGAGTAGGAAGCATGCGCCTCTTGAGTCGCACCTTAGACGACGCGGCCGGCGAGGCGTTGGATAAGGTGGCCAAGTTATTGAAGTTGGGTTATCCGGGGGGCGTCTTCATCCAGCGGCATGCTCTTGGAGGTGACCCCAAGGCCATTCGTTTTCCGAGGCCCTTGCCCGGCAAGCGGCTAGATTTTAGTTTTTCGGGGTTGAAGACCTCGGCCGCGGTGCGGATCAAGCAACACGGTTGCCCAGAGGGCAGCGCAATGGCCGATTTTTGCGCTTCTTTTCAGGAGGCGGTGGTGGACAGCCTGGTCAAGAAGACCATGATGGCCGCGCGCCAAGAACGATTGGACACAATATTGGTGGCCGGTGGTGTTGCGGCGAACACGCGTCTTCGGGACAAACTACACGAGCTGGCCGGGGCAGAAGGCATGCAGGTGATTTTCCCGGCCCCTGAACTCTGTACGGACAATGCGGCCATGGTGGCAGCCTTGTCTTCAGCTTACCTGGAACAGGGCCGGGACGATGGACTGGCCCTGGATGCGGACCCCAATTTGCCATGGCCGACCAACTGAACATCAAGAGTCTGCTGGCCAAGCATGGGCTTAGGCCCAAGCGCTCCTGGAGCCAGAATTTTTTGGTGGACCTGGGGGTCCTTGAAGCCATCGCCCTGGCGGCTGAGCTTGACGAAGAAGAAGCGGTGGTGGAGTTGGGTGCTGGATTGGGCGCTTTGACTTATTTTCTGGCGCGTGACGCCAAGCGGGTGTTGGCGGTTGATCGGGACCGGGACATGATCGCGGTGCTCAAAAGCGAGTTCGCAGGAAATGAGCGAGTCGAAATCCTGGAGGCGAACGCGGCCAAGCTGGATTGGCCGGCTCTGGTCGAAGGTCTGGGTTCGCGTCCTGTCGTGGTGGGCAACCTGCCATACCACATGGCCACGCCCATCATCTTCCATTTGCTTGGCGCTGGTTCTTTGTTGGACCGATGGCTGGTCATGGTGCAGCGGGAGATGGCGGTTCGAATGACGGCTCAGCCCGGGGGACGTGATTTTGGGGTGTTGAGCGTGATGTTGCAGATGGAGGCTGATGTGGAGGCTGTGCTGGACGTGCCTCCCGAGGCTTTTCTCCCCTCACCCAGGGTGCACTCTCGGGTGGTGCGTTTTCGACCGCTGGGCAAGACCAGATACGAGTTGCGCGATCGGGCTTTGTTCAATCGTATGGTCAAGGGTCTGTTCGCCAAGCGGCGCAAAACCCTCCGCAATGGTTTCCGACAGGCCTTCGGCGAAATTGACATCGCAAAGATTGATGTGGTGATGGAGCGGGCCGAGATCGATCCTGGCTTGCGGGTGGAGCGTCTGTCTTTGGAGGAGCTGGCCCGATTGGCCAATGAATTGGCTCAATAACCTCGTTTTTTGACCGTGGCCATCAAGGATTGCATGTGGGTGTTGACATAGCGGCGGAATTCGTCGGGATCGAGACTCATGTCCTTGAGGATCTCGTTGAAGATGGCGTCGAATCCCTTCAGGTTTTCTTTGCGTAGTTTCATGGCGATCTTGAGCAGGGCCGCCTGATACATGCGTTCCTGTTTTTCTTCCAGCTCCATGAAGGTCATCCTCCATATCGATTAATTCTCGAATACGTGACCTTACGATACAATGCCATACATGGGCTGTCAAATTTTTCCGCTTATCTTGCTGTCTGTCCTAAATGTCCTTTTCCCATTGACTTTCTGGGTTTAATCACGGTAAAAAAGGCCATTAACGAAGTACATGACCAGCAAGGCGGTCTGGGGGTTTCTGATGGCCAAAGCGAAGAAAACTCTAAAAAAACGTGTAAAAACAGGCTCCAAGAAGGCCAGCAAGAAGTCGGTCAAAAAGGTCGTCAAAAAGCCAACCAAGAAGGCCACCAAGAAGGCCACCAAGAAGGCCACCAAGAAGGCCACCAAGAAGCCGGCCAAGAAGGCCACCAAGAAGCCGGCCAAGAAGAAACTCAAGTCCGTCCGGGTTCAGCCGATCAAACCCAAAGCCGCCTTCAAATTGCTCAGGCGAGTGGCGGACGTAAAGAAATATGTCGAAGAAGCCAAGAAAAAACGCAAGCGCATCGCATTGGTTCCGACCATGGGTGCTCTTCACGAAGGGCATTTGTCCCTGATTCGGGAGGCCCATCGCCTGGCCCATGTAGTCCTGGTCAGCGTTTTCGTCAACCCCACCCAGTTTGGTCCCGATGAGGACTTAGATCGCTATCCCCGTGATTTAGCAGGTGATCGACGCAAGATCCGCGCTTCTGGTGCGGATGCCATTTTCGCTCCGGATGCGGGCGAAATGTACCCCGATGGTTTTCAGACCGCGGTGGATGTCATGGATGTCACGCGGGACTACTGCGGGGCCTCCCGGCCAAGCCATTTTCGTGGCGCGGCCACCGTGGTCGCCAAGTTGTTCAACATCGTGCGGCCGGACATTGCTCTTTTCGGACAGAAGGATTACCAGCAACTGGTCACCATTCGGCGCATGGTTCAGGATTTGAACCAGGATGTGGACATCATCGGCATGCCCACCGTACGGGAAGAAGACGGGCTGGCCATGAGCTCCCGCAACACGCATCTGTCCCCAGCCCAGCGCTTGCAGGCGACATCCATGTTCCGGGGTCTGCGAAAAGCCAAGCGCCTATTTGAGAGCGGCGAGCGGGATGCCGCTGAGTTGGCCGCGGTGGTCTTGGACCTGCTCCGTGAAGAGAGGGATTTGGAAATCGACTACGTGGCCGTGGTGGATCCCGATCGCATGGAGCGCATTCCCGAAGTTGAGCGTGATGGTATCGTGTTGGCGGCTGTACGGGTGGGCGACGTTCGGCTCATCGACAACATCCGGCTCGGCCCGACCAAATCCAGGCGGCGTTAGACATGCGCCAATTCAGTTTGATTATGGCGGCGATCCTCTGGTCGGCGATCGCCTGTCTGTTTTCCTGCGCCCACCAGGATGCTTCCCCGACCAAGGTAGAAACACAATCAGAGCAGCCCGAGGCGGACGCCACCGACGGTTTCAGCGACGAAGAGCTTCTCGAAGTCGGCAAGGCTTACAACGCCCGAGGCGAAAGCGAAAAGGCTGTCAGGGTGCTGAAAAAGGCCGTGGAGCGCAAGGCCGATTGGGCCCCGGCCCTCTATCAGTTGGGACTGGCCTTCTCGCGCCTGGAGCGAATCAAAGAGGCCATTCAATCGCTCAGCCAAGCCTACAAATTGGCGCCTGAGCATCTGGAGACGGCCTTGTTGCTGGGCATGGCCATGGACCTGGCCGGACATCCGGACAAGGCCCTGAAGGTATACATGGGGGCTGCCAAGGTACACCCGAACAACCCGGAGCTGTTGCATGAGATAGGGGTGACGCTGCTCATGCTCAACCAGGGCCAAGCCGCATTGAAAGCGCTGGTCAAGGCCGTCAAGCTCAAGCCCAAGGACGCCGAGTTGATGGGCGATCTGGGCTATGCTCTCATGGTTTTGGGCAAGCAGGCCAAGGCCGAAAAGGTCTTGCGTAGCGCCCTGGCGATCGATCCCAAGGAAGTGCCGGTGCAGATGAACCTGGCCCGGGTGCTCCTGACCCAAAAAAACGCAAAAGAAGCGGTAGAGCTATTGATCGCCGCAAGCCGTCAAGCACCCAAGCAGCCGGCCCTGTGGACCCTTTTGGCCCTGGCCCAACTACGCGCCGGCCACATGCCCGAAGCCGAGCAGGCCGCCGTCCAGGCCATCAAGTTGGCGCCCAAATCCGCCCGAGCCCATTTCTTACAAGGCGCGGCCCTAGACGCCCAAGGCAAACTCGCCGAGGCCAGAAAAGCCTTCAAGCAAGCCTTGGCCTTAGACCCCCAACTCAAAGAAGCCAGCCGCTGGCTGAAAGATCATCCGGTCAAGTAGTTCTCGCCCTCGCACCCACTGATTCAGGCCTCGGCCAAGGCATCCAAAAGGGCCGGATGCAGTGGCCCGTTTGTGGCGAGGGTGTTGCCGCCGCTGCCGTCGAAGGGGCTGCCGTCGATTTGGCTTACTTTGCCGCCGGCTTCTGAGACGATGAGGGCGCCCGCGCAGACGTCCCATGGGAAGATGCGTAGTTCCCAGTAGCCGTCCAAGCGGCCGCAGGCTGTGTAAGCGAGATCGAGGGCGGCGGAGCCGCCTCGGCGTACGCCTCGGCATTGCATGGTTAAGGCGGCGAAGCGTTCGAGGTTGGTTTCGGGCTGTTCGCAGCGATCGGCGGGGAAGCCGGTTGCCAGGAGGGATTGGGATAGTTGTCGGGTGGGGCTTGTGTGGATGGTTTGCTTGTTGAGCTTGGCGCCCTGGTTGATGAGGCCCTCGAAACGTTCGTTTCGCAGGGGGTCGTGGATCAGGCCGAGGAGAGTCTGACCCTTGGCGCGCAGGGCGATGGTGCAGCAGAAGGCCGGGTAGCCGTGGGCGTAGTTGGTGGTGCCGTCCAGGGGGTCGACCAGCCAGACCAGGGGGGCGTTTCGGTCGGCCTGGTTGGCGGTTTCTTCGGCCAGGATTTCGGCCTGGGGCAGTGCTTTTTGCAAGATGGGCAGGATGGCGGCTTCCGAGGCTTGATCAATTTCGGTGACCAGGTCGTAGCGGCCTTTGTGAGAAACTTGTCGAGCTTGTCGCAGGCCGTCTAATTGGATTCGGGCGGCTGCGTCGGCGGCCAGGTGGGCCGCCTGCATGGCCGCTGTCAGGTCACCGGTGCTGAGCATTAAGTTCGTCGCCTGAAGACGAGCGACAGGCCCAAGAGGCCGACCAGGAAGGAGAGCGTCATGCCGCCGGCAGTCTGAGCCCCACAGCCACAGCCCAGCTCGCCGTCTTCGGCACCGGGCCCAAAGTCGTATGCGGGATCCGGCTCCAGGTCCAACTCGATCCATTGATCCGCTTCCAGCACGAATTCTTCACCCTGATAATCCAAGTAGCCTTCTCGACTGGCTCCTAAGAAATACCTGCCCGGGGGCAGTGCCAGGATGTCGAATCGACCGTCTGAATTGGTTCCGTCGCTTTTTTGGAAGAGGCCGTCGCCTGTGTAGACGCTGACCCGCGTGCCCGAGGCGGTACTGCTGGTGGTGCCGCCATCTTCGTCATCCGCCAGGAGGCGAACTACGCCGCGCACCATCCAGGTGGGATCGGTGGTGCTGCCCGAGCCCGACTTGCGCAGGGCCCAGTTGAGACTGCGATCGTCTGTCACCAGCACGTCGATCTGTACGCCGCTGTCGTATCCTTCGTGTTGAGCACTCAAAGAAAGCAGCCCAGCCGGCACCGGTGTCAGGGTGTAGGCACCGCCAAGATCGCTGGAGCCCGTGACCGCTGCTGCTTGTCCATGCAGCGTGACCGTGGAGCCGGAGCGATCCAGGGGGTTGTCGCTCAATCCCACTACGCCCTGGAGTTGGTACATGTGCGGCGCGGCGGTCAAATTGTACGACAGGACGGGCGGGGTCTCCAAGGTGACGACCACCGCCAATTGTTCTTGCATCAAGTAGCGATGGCCGATGGCACGGAAATCGTAGCTGCCGGGTGCAAGGGCCAGTTGGAAACTGCCATCGGCGGCGCTGACGGTCCGAGCCTGGTTCTCATCTTCTTGCCGGGCCAAAACAAACACGCCGGCGCAAGCCACGCCGCCACATTGGGCGTTGCCGCTGACCAGGACCTGTCCTTCGCCGGGCGGATCCAAAGAAAAGTCTTGCTGGGCGTCAATCGTCAGGTCCACCGCCCCTGACCTTTGCCCCCTGAGGCCGGCGGCTCCGCAAGAGATGCCGTAGTGACCGCTGGGGATGTTGGCGATGCTGTAAGTTCCGTTGGCGTCCGTGGTGCCCACGATGTCCGTGCCCCGAACCAACAAAGTAGCGCCGGATACCGGTGCGTCGTTTTCACTGCGGCTGACGGTGCCGCTCAGGGTGGCCGCCTGGGCAAAGGCTCCGAGTAAGCACAGCACCAACAGCAGGCCGAATGGCAATACCTTTACTCTCATACCCACCATTCTGCTGCATCTGGGCGATGGATTCCAGCAGAAAGCTCAGACTGAGTTCATCGGCGCTTGGAGAAGATGAGTTTCTCTGCATTGCTTACATAGAGTTTTTCCAGCACGTCTTTTGGTAGATGGATGCCGTCTACGGTCCACATGCCCTGGATGGGTGTTGGGTGATCCATGTTTTTGTGGTCGGTCTCGAAATACTCGCGATGGGCCCTCATGAAACGATCCGCGTCTTTTTCTTCATCGGGCCAAATGGACAAGGATCCGAGTTGATAGCCCGAGGGGCCGATGATGACGTCGGTGCCGAAGAGAATGCGATCGGCATGTTTGATGAAAAAAGCTCGAACTTCGCTTGCGGGATGGCGACCGAATTCTCCGATGCGGGCCGAGGTGTCCACGTAAAGATTGGGCTGTTTCTCCAAGAGGCGATCCACCGCCTGGAGGTCCTCGGGCATGTTGGCCAG
>JAUVAM010000256.1 GCA_030591745.1 Deltaproteobacteria bacterium | reverse complement strand
TTGATGCCATAGCTGTTGTCGTGCCAGGGCTGGTTGAGAAACAGATTGCCCTCGATCAGCGCCTGCTGGTTGTCTTGCATCTCCAGGTACCAGGCGAAGTCACGATCGGTGGGCCGGGTGCGCCCGATATGACTCAACACATTGTCCCGAATCTCGACGTTGACAAAGCGCAAGGGCTCGGTGGTGTTGCCGCCGATGCCGATGCCAATCTCGCCCTCGACGAAGAGGTTGTCTTCAATGCGGATGTGCTCATAGTCGCCGGTGCTGTCGGAGCGCATCTTGATACCCATGCTCGATGCCCGCAGGATCAGATTGCCGCGCACCAGCAAATTGTGGCCCCCCGACAAATACATGTTGTGGTTGTACATGGTGGCGCAAGCCGTGCTCACGTCTTCGTTCCATCCGTTGTGATCCCAAAGATTTTCTTCAATGGTCAACCCATCCACGTGGCTCGCGTACATGCCGGACGGACGGATGGCGTTGTTGCTTGGACAAGTACCGTGGGCATAGTTGGTGGAAATGATGTTGCGTCGAATTTCCACGTTTCGATACACGTCCTCGCCGTAACTTTGGACCACCAACTCGCAGAACCGAAAGCGACAATCTTCAATCAAAATGTCGTCTCCGCTACCCACCACACGAAAACCACCGCTGATGTTTTCGCCGCTGTACTCCGGGTGAGAAGGGTCCATCAAGTAGGAGTAAATCTCCAAGCCCACGAAAGCCAAGTAGCTGCGCGGATGGCCGTCGTGATTGAGCGCGTGATCGCTGACCTCCAAACGAGGCCGCTCGACCGAGTCACCGTAGGAGCCGACCACCAGACGCCGTTCGGCGTCGAGACCCGACTTGAACCGGCCAAAAGAAACGTCCCGAAAACTGTCACCTCTCCGAAGCAACAGAAAATCATGCTGCCCGTCGCGCAGCAATTCAATGCCACGAGCCAGACTTCGCACCGCCTCCGCGGGACTTGCCCCATCGCGACCGTCGTCGCCGATTGATGAGCTGACGTAGACCAGATGACTTTCCGGGCTGGCCTCGAACACGGTCCAGCCATCCTGCAGGTCCTGGGTATTCGGGCTGCCCTCGCTATCGTCTCCAGCCGAGTAGCAGCCCATGTCCATCTGCCAGTCGGTCAAGCCGTCTTCATCGTTATCCACCCCATCGTTGCACTGACCGCTGGCCGCGATGCAGGCGCTGGTGTCCCACATACAATCGGCTCCGCAGGTCAAAGGTCCGCTTTCGAAGCCCAAATCCCTGCAATCAAAGCCCGCCGGGACCGACCCGTCGCAGTCTTCGCCATCTTCCACCACCCCGTTCGGACAAACCGGATCGAGTGGATCCGAATCGCCGCCATCCCCTCCGTCGTCCCCTTCGAGATCTCCCCCATCGACGCCGGCATCCTGCCCACCATCTTGCGGTCCTGAAATATTACCGGTGCAAGCGATCACCCAAAAGGCCAAGAAGACAAAAACAAGGTAGCTTCGTCTATGATTCATAGCCTTTACCCATAGGACAGAAAAACCAACAAGCCAAATGATTCTGAATCAGGCTGCGGTAGGGGCCGGATGTAGGCGTCTGGCCAGCTCGCCCATTTGCGTCTTTACGCTCTAATCGACGCGCTTGAAGCCGATCTTGCAGTGGGGGTCGCCCTTCAGCATGCAGGTATCATGGGTCACTTCGAGCTTCTCCGAATAATGCTCTGCAATGCCCTTTGCGATACCGACGGCAACGGCACACATCTTTCTGTCAGAGCTGTATTCGATAAGCACCTCGTCGGGTCCCAGGCGAGTACAGGCCAACTCGGGTGGTTTGGCATTCGGGTCCTTCGCGCGGATTGCCGTGTGGATACTGCGTTCGGCGTTCTCCACCACGTCCAGGGTTTTCCATTCCGGCCGGATGAGCATGCCGAACAATTTGTAGAGATCCGGGACGATGAATTTTCCAAAATCCTCCAAAATGTCCGCTGCCGGGGTTCCGGTCATCTCCGAGGCGATCGTCACCAGGGCCGTCGCTTCTTCGTCGGGGTATGACTTCGTGGGCATGAACACCCGACCTTCCATTCCGGCCGCCTGCAGCAAGCTGACCCAGGTCTCATTGCCGAGTTTGGTTTCAACGTACTGCTGTAGTTCCTGAAAAATAATTCCGTGCATGCTATCCTCCCTTATTCGTGGTTGTGGTTATCTGTCAGCCATTTCCTGGCGGTAATTTTCGCTCCACCATCCGTCTTGTTCTCGATGGACAGCTCGTTCATCAGCCGGTTCACGGCCCCCAGGCCCGCTCCCAGCCCCCGCCGGGGGTACGGTCCCTCCTCCGAGGACAAGTCCCTGCCCTCCGAATACCCATCCCTTTTCGCAGCCCGGGGATCGTCTATGCCTGGTCCGTCGTCTTCCGCCTCGATCTCAATTCCAGGGCGAGGCACAAAAAGCTCACGAATGGTCAAGCTTCCACGCCCGGCAAACTTGACGATATTGGACGCCAATTCGCTGGCCGTTATGGCGATCTCCCACAGCGCCTTGTCTTTGAACCCTGCCTCTTTTGCAAAGCGCATACACTCGTGACCGGCCCAGGTGGAGTCGGCGTCCGCCCGGATTTTCATCAGCGATTCCTTCATCAGCGACTCATCCTCAGCCTCAGTACCGTATCACCACACAGGTCACGTCATCGTGTTGCTTGCCATGGTCCTTCATGATCGCATAGGGCATATCTTCCAGATCGAGCCTTGAGTAACGCTTGGGATCGAATCGAGCCGAAACGCCATCGGAAAACATGATCAACAAGTCGTCCTCGGCAAGAGGATAGCGGAACTCGATAATCTTGTTTCTGATCTGCTTTCCTATAATCCCGGGGCTGGAAACAGGACGAATGAGCGCCTTACTGATTGCATGCAACCCAATGTTGCCAACGCCCGCGAACTCCATTTGATGAAGACTTTCATCTATTCGCAACAGGGCGCCCACGGCACCTCTGGTTCGGCGGATCTCTTTATGGCCGTCGCGAATGATATCGACAAGGGGCGCCGTCTCGCAGCTGGAAACGAATTCGCAGAATGCCTTGGCGGCCTCGGCCGCCATCGGACCATGCCCAAGGCCGTCAGCCACGGCGATGGTGGTGATCGGACCCGAGGTCAGAACCACAAAAACATCACCGCAGATCTTTTCGCCCAAAAATGGTCTCTGTGCCGATGTGATCTTCATCTCAAGGTCTCCAAATATTTCTTCACGACGATCCGGGTGCCCTTGTTGGGCTCGGTTTCAATGTCGAATTCGTCCATCATCTTTTTGACCGCCAGTATCCCCTTGCCCAAACCAGTCCTGGATTTATACTTGCCGTCCAAAATAATCTGAAGATTGTCAATTCCGGGTCCCTGATCCTGGGCGATAATCTGGATGCCGGCGGGGGCGCTTGACAGCACCAGCAACTCCACCTGGCCCACGCCTGCATAGTTGAAGATATTGCGGGCCAATTCAGAAATAACCGTCGCCACGCATAGTTGTCCATATGAAGAAAACCCCAATTCTTGGCAAATTTTTCTACCGCTCACCCGGGCCAGCACGATGTCGCTTTCCTTCACCACCTCAATGGTTATCGGCTCTTTTCTGCGGACACCAAGTCCCTGCATCGAGGAGAAGAGTACTTCCAACTCCTTGCAGCACAAGGCCCGTTCCCCGGCTGTCTTGATGAACATCCCGCAGGATTTCTTGAGTGCATCGACGAATCGAAGGCTGTTTCCGGAGACGACCTCATCCAGAGACAACCCGCTTCTGCGCACCGCTGAACCCAGCACCGTGTCGACAATGACCGGGCTGATGTACCTATTCAGTATCTGAACGACCTTGTTCTTCGGTACCATGCTCGCCAACATTCTGGGCATCCTGGACATCGACCGCGCCGTTTCGGATGAACTCCACGGCCGACTCCAGATTGAGGGTGGTCTTCACGCCCTCCAGATTAAGGTCCATCTCCACGAGACTGATGGCAATCATCGGATCGAGACCGCACAAAACCGTCTGCACACCCATGAGGCGGGCGACGATTCCAATGTCTCTGACGGCCCTGGAGATGTAACTGTCCATCAAATCCACACCGGAAATGTCGAGGATCAAGCCCCGGGGACTGCTCCTGTCGATTCCTTTGGTGATGTCTTCCTTGAGTTGCCTGACCAGTTCGTCGCTCAAAGCGACCTGGATCGAAACAATAAGGCTATCGTATAACTTAATGATTGGTATTCGCGTGGTTTCCAGCATCTGTCGTCATCGCTTCCTGGAAGAAATCGCTTGTTGAATCAAGACGGTTGCTCACCCATACGCCGCAGACACTCACGCAAGCCCGCCTGCAAATTGCGCATGGTGGTCACCGTGGCCAGGTCGACCCCGATGTCGGCAAGGGTCTGGGCAACGGCCGGCCGTATGCCGGAGACGATGCAGGTCGCACCCAGCAATTCAGCCGCCTTGATCAGTTTGATGAAGTGATCGGCTGTCATGGTGTCGACCAATTCGACCCCGGTGATGTCCAGAATCACATACTCAGATTGCTTCTCGACGATTTCGGTCAAAAGCCGCTCCATGATGTCCAGCGATCGTCTGGTATCGACCACGCCGATGACCGGCAAAACCAGCACATTGTCCCACACTTGCAGAATGGGGGTGGACAACTCCTGGATGACCACTTGTTGGTGCCTGATGGTCTCCATCTGCTCTTGCACCTCAACCAGGGTATCGTTCAGCGTTTTGCCGAGGATGGAAATCACCTCGTTTTCTGATTCCAAGACAACTTCACCGACCCGAACGTGGAGTTTCCCCCGCCTGACTTCCTCAAGTGCCTTGATGCACTCTGCCAACCCCAGGTTCAGGTTGATGCTCATCCGGTTGAACTCGTCCACCTTGCTTTCCAACTGACCGGCAAGCTCGCTGATTTGCTCCACTACTTTCTGCATCAGGGGATCTTCGAACTCGGCCTCCGGTCGAATATCATTCCTTCCCTTAACGATTTTCTGCAAGGAATCGAGAAGTCTTTCGAGCTTTCCAGCGTCCAGTTCGCCCTTTTTCGATTTCCCGGATTTCTTTTCCGTCATTCGAATCCTCCAGTTGAACGCATGTTCAATCTCAAATTATTGCTGTTTGGATAAAGACTGCAAGAACCTAACAGACATCCAGACTCTTTTTCTCTTTTCCACGCAATAATGTCAAGCACGAGAACCTGGATCAAAGCCCCCGCTGTTTGCATCGAGTCCGGGATTCTGCAACGATTATCCAATCACAGCTGCAACTTGGCAGGAGTTGTCATGCAAACAGGCTCATGGATTGGCGGACTTATCCTCGCGGCGATGGCGCTTGCGCCACAACCGGCTCTGGCCGACCTGGCGGTGGGGACCAAGGTCTCCAACCTCACGCTACGCAATGCCAAAGACAAGCCGGCCAGACTCCCCGATCTGGGCAAAAAGGTCCTGACGATCTTCTACGTCGACCCGGACGAAAAAGGACAGAACGAGAAGTTCAGCAAGGCCGTGAAAGAGGCCAACTTCGATAAGTACCTGTTCCGCAAGCTGGGCGTGGTGAACATGGAAGACACCTGGAAGCCGAACTTCCTTATCCGCAAAATGATCCGCAACAATCAGAAGGCCTTCGGCTCCACGGTCCTCATGGATCCCGAGCATTTCCTAAAGAAAGCCTGGAAAATTGGCAAGACCAACGACACCGTTGTGGTGATGGTCATCGGAAGCGACAGCAAGATAAAATTCCTCAAACACGGTGCGCTGACCGCAGCCGAGCGAAAGTCGACCCTCGAGTTGATCAAAAAGCTACTTGCCAAAGATGACAAGTAGGCCAAAATCGCCCAAACGAGGATTCTTGGATGAACAAATTCGGTCAAACCCGAAAACTACGGCGCGCCATGCAGCAAGCACAGAGTTATGGCTCCTGGCTGGCCGCGGCTGAAGAACTCGACCACGTAGAACACAACGATGTCTGGCGAAAAGACGACCAGTCGCAGCTATATCACCACGAACTGCTTCGTGAGCAGCTGGTTGAATTGCAGCAGCTTCGTGAAAACAAGGAGGCGGGTCAGCTTGCCCAGACCTTACAGGAAAGCCTCCATCGCCATCTGGGTGAAATCAGCAATCCGGACCTTTACCACCATGCCCTCGCAGGCACCAAGTACTTGATCAGCGACTTTCTCGAAGAGGCAGAAAAGGCAATACGGTTTCTTTGCGATCACGATAACGCGAACCAATCGATTGGGGAAAAACG
>JAUVAM010000526.1 GCA_030591745.1 Deltaproteobacteria bacterium | reverse complement strand
TCATTTCGCCCATGTGATGGACCATCAACACGTCGTCGCTCCAGACGTGGTTGGGGCGTGACTGGTCTTCGCCGATGGTGGAGCCCCAATACATGACGAAGGTGTGCCCCACATCGATGTTGGTGTTCAGGGTGGGAAAGTGCACCCAGGCGAAGAGTTCCCGGGTTGAGGGATTGTAGTGTTCAATCTCGTAGGCCATGCGGCTTGTACATAAGTCTTGCTGGGCCAAAAAGACCAGGTCCCGAAAGTCGGCAGCCATGAGCTCCTGGTCTTCGGGCAGAGTCATGCGGACGAGCACCGGAAAATCGGTCAGTCGGTCTGCGGGTACACTGTCCGTGTTGATCTCGAACTCTTGTAGGTATTCGAATTCAAGATTGTCCGTCACGCCATCGCAGTCATTGTCCCTGTCATCACAGGCCTCGAAGGCACCCGGATAGACATCGGCCCGGCTGTCGTCGCAGTCATTCGCATCGCCGCCACAGTTCTCGTCAATATATCCATCCCCATCACCGTCCAGGCTGCCTGTGGTGTCGTCGATGCAGAGGCCCGCTTGGCACATCTTGCAAGGTCCGCAGTTGCTGCCGTTATCCATGGGCAGGTTGTTGCAACCGCCGATTCGTTGGCATCTGTCGGCGGTGCAGGGGTCATCGTCATTGCAGTCGCTATCTTCAGCGCAAGCGCAGAAGGCCGGATCGGCATCATCCGGCGGCAGGCAGATGCCTGTGGTGGTGCAGGTGCATTCGGGGTTGGTGCAGGTGCCTCCGGGTTCGCAGCGGCTATAGTCCTCTTGAGGAAGAGGATCGAAGGAACAAGTTGCCGCGGTCATGAGCAAGCCCAGACAGCAGATGCCCAAGATGATTTTGGTCTTCATTTGCCCACTCTACGCTGTATTGACTGGAAAAGACCAGATCCCGGCGTATTGCGCAGTGATCGGGAGAAAAGCCTTGGGCCGGTCGTGGGGCCCATGGGATAAGGGCTTTATGATCGAATACGACAGTCGGAATTTTTGGCGCTTGGTTTTCCAGCTTCGTGGATCGGTGATTCCACGCATCGCGTTACGGATGCTGCTTGTGACCCTGGTGGCCGCCGGCATGACCTTGGTGCATTTCTACTGGAGGCCCATCAAGTTCTCCTCCACGCCTTTTTCGATCGTGGGCGTGGCCTTGGGCTTGTTGCTGGTTTTCCGAACCAATGCTTCCTATGACCGATTCTGGGAGGGGCGCAAGCTCTGGGGTCGAGTGGTCAATGCGGCCCGCAATTACGCTATCGGCGTGAGCAATTACATCCATTCGGGCGGTGAGGCGTCGGCGCTGAAGACCAGAAGCATCGACGGCACCGTGGCTTTTTGTCGCCTGATGATGCAGCACCTGCGCAACGAGTATGACGCCAATGCGATAAGCCACCTGGTGGACAAAGACTTGCTTCAACAAGTGAACGAGGCGGATCACAAGCCGGTGCGCATGATGAGCGAGCTTGCAAAATGGCTGGAGCAGGCTCGGGTCGAAAAGCAGATTTCCGACGTGCAGGCGGCGGAGTTGAACAAAGAGTTGACCGAGCTCATCGGCTGCCTTGGGGGTTGCGAGCGGATTTTGAAAACGCCCTTGCCCTTGGCTTACGTACTGCACTTGAAGCGTTTTATGGTTTTGTTTTGCTTGGTTTTGCCCGCCGGCCTGGTTTTTGATCTCGGCTGGTGGACGATCCCCAGCATCTTTTTCATTACCTATTCGTTCTTCGGTATCGAAGAGATCGGCATCGAGATCGAAGACCCTTTCGGCCGGGACCCCAACGATTTGCCCCTGGATGGTCTCTGCGACACGATTGAGAAGAACCTGAAGGAACTGCGCCAAGTCTGAGGGGGCTTCATGATTGGTATCTTCATCGGCTATTTGGTTTTGACCTTGGGGCTGGGCATCTGGAAAGCTCGCTCGACCAAGTCTCAGGCGGATTTTGTTTTGGGCGGCTCCAAGTTGCCGGGCTGGATGCTGGCTTTGAGCGAGCGAGCCACCGGGGAGTCGGCTTGGCTCCTGCTGGGTTTCACCGGCTTCGTGTACGCCACGGGTCTGAGCGCGATCTGGATCGGCGTGGGCTGCCTGCTAGGCATCTCCACGGCCTGGATTGTTTTGGCTCGCCGTTTTCGCTCCGAGGCTGAGCGTTATGGCGTCTTGACCATGCCCGAATACTTCGCGGCCAAGTTCCCGCGCAGGGCGGCGACCATCCGTTTGTTGTCCACGCTTATTATTGTTTTCTTTTTTGTGTTTTACGTGGGTGCCCAATTTGCAGGCGCCGGCAAAACAATCGAGAGCACTTTCGGATTAGACCCGCTTTGGGGGCAACTCATCTCGGCGGCGGTTATCCTGGCGTACGCCACCATGGGTGGTTTCGTCAGCGTGGTGGCCGTGGATGTTTTTCAGTCTATATTGATGATCGCCACTTTGGTGGTCACACCGATCATCATGCTGGTTCTCTTGGCCGGGGGCGAACAGAGCATCGGCACGGCCCTGGCATCGGCCGGCGGGGGCATGGACTCTTTGGCCGGTGGTGCAACCGGTTTTGCAGCAGGGCTTTTGATATTCAACAACCTGGCTTGGTTCTTTGGTTATTTGGGGGGACAGCCCCAGCTCAATGCCCGATTCATGGGCATGCGAGACGATCGCCAGGTCAGAATCGGGCGCAACATTGCCGTGGTTTGGACGGTGTTGGCTTATACGGGTGCCGTGCTCATTGGCCTTTGTGCCTTGGCCTTGTTTGGCCCAGGCGCGGTCAGTGACAAGGAAATGATTTTGCCATACGTGCTCACCAGTTTGTTCCCCTGGTGGCTGGCGGCTATCCTTTTGGCCGGGGCTGTGGCGGCGATGGTCTCCACGGCCCAGAGCATGCTGCTGGTGGCTGCCTCCTCCATCAGTCAGGACGTATACAAGGGCATCATCAAGAAAGGGCGGGCCGAGGACAAGACGGTTTTGCTGGTCTCTCGCATCGCCACCCTGGGCGTGGGCGGGCTGGGTTTGTCTCTGGCCTTGACCACCTCGGACTTGATTTACACCATCGTCTCTTATGCCTGGGCCGGCATTGGCTGCTCCTTCGCGCCGGCCATCCTGCTCTCCTTCGCCTGGAAACGATTCAGTTCGGCGGGTCTGGTGACGGCCCTATACGCCGGCGTCATCACCACGGTGCTTTGGCTGGTCTGGCCGAATTTGATGGGTTTTCTCGGTTTGGATGGCCTGGCCATCAAGCTGGAAGATGTGGTGACGGCCCGGGCGGTGACCTTCGTGGTGGCCATGGCCTCGGCTGTTTTTGTGACGCTTATGGGCGAACCGCCCATGGAGGAGGGTGTCACCGAACCGGCCTTGCGTTTGCGTTGAGGCCGGCGGTCGAGCTCAGTCCCGGACGCCGATTGCGTCTACCACCTCATCGGTCAAGGCCTCGGCCTCTTCATCGGACAGGCTCAAGAGGCGGCGAAGTTTTTGGTCGAACTCAAACTCCGAGTCGTTGGTATCCAGGTCACTCATGGCCATGGCGTAGGCTAGCTTGTATGCCTGGTTCTTGGCGCAGGGCCGAGTCAATTTGGCCGTGAAGGTTTCCATGTCTTCGTCATGGTCGTTTTCAAAATTCTTGACCAGCTTGTTCACCAGCTGGCTGACCTGTTCGGCGGTGACCGCGTCGCCGTAGATGAGCAACATGGCGTCGGTGAAAGCTTCCAGCTCGGCTTCCATCAGCTTGCCGTCAGCCGCGAT
>JAUVAM010000638.1 GCA_030591745.1 Deltaproteobacteria bacterium | reverse complement strand
TGGCTGTACTCGTCATCGTAATCCACCACGCTGTCTTCGAAAACCTCATCCAAATCGTCGTCGTCGTCCATGTCGACGAACATGTCGTCGTCTTCATCCAAATCAATGTCACCGTGACCCAAATCGATGAGGCGACCTCGAGCAGCCCCGGATCCCGAAGTCGCCGAGCCCCCGCTGCCCTCGCCCTCAGTACCCTCGCCCTCCGGCAAATCACCCAAAAAACGCGAAGGCGGGTTGATCTCCGTGCGCCCGAAAATACTGCGGGATCGGGCCAGATTCAGACTCAAATGCTTACGCGCCCGGGTCATGCCCACGTAGCAAAGACGCCGTTCTTCCTCCAGGCTGTGTCCCGGCGAGGCGTCGTCATCGTCATCATCGAAATAGCTCTGCAGGGAGCGACGATGGGGCAGCATGCCCTCCTCCATCCCCACCATGTACACCCGGTCGAATTCCAGGCCCTTGGCCGCATGCAGGGTCATCAAGGTCGCGGCATCCACCCCCTCGGCGCTCTTGTCCACCGCCGCCACCAGGGCCACATGCTCTAAAAACACGGGCAGGCTGTCGTCGTCTCGAGCCTCGGCCACATCCTCGGCCGCCGTAACCAACTCGTTCAAGTTCTCCAGGCGGGACCAGGCATCCTCTTCGCCCTGCTTTTCCAGGGCCTTGGCATATCCCGAAATCTCCAACGCCAGGCGCACCGCGTCGGCCGCCGAGCGCCCCTTGGCCTGAGCCCGCATGTCGTCCAACAGGGCCCGGAAGGCCAAGACCTTGCCGCGTTCCGCGCGACGCAAAGCCCCAAGGTGCTCGTTTGAAAGAATGGCATGGATGGGCTCGTCGGCATCCAGGGCCGCCTTCATCAAGCGATCGCGGCTGGTGGCGCCCAGGCCCCGGGCCGGCACGTTCAAAACCCGAAGCAAATCCACGTCGGATTGGGGATTGATCAGCAAGCGCAGGTAAGCCAGCAGATCCCGAATCTCCATCCGATCAAAAAAGCGAGTGCCGCCCACCACCCTGTAGGGCACGGCGTAAAGCCGTAGCGCCTCTTCCAGGGCCCGGCTTTGGGCGTTAATCCGGTAAAAAACCGCCATTTCGCTCAGAGACTCGCCCTGCTCGCGCGCCTCCAGCATATCCTGAACCACCGCCTGGGCCTCGTCCCGCTCGTCCCGGTATGCAGCCAGGGCCACGGGCGGGCCAGGTTCGGCATCGGTCCAGAGTTTCTTCTCATGTCGATTTGCGTTGCGGGCGATCACGGCGCCCGCGGCGTTCAAAATGTTGGCGCTCGATCGATAGTTTTGCTCCAGCTTGACCACCTTGGTGCCGGGGTAGTCGCGCGCGAAACCCATGATGTGAGAAATCTCGGCCCCCCGCCAGCCATAGATGCTCTGATCATCGTCGCCCACCACCACCAGCTCGGATTCGGGCGGGCAAAACTTGCGCAACAACCTGTATTGCGCGCGATCGGTGTCCTGGAACTCATCCACCAGCACATGGCTAAAGCGTTCCTGTAGATCCCGTGCCACCTCGGGGTGTCTGTCCAAAAGCTTGTTGGTCTGAAAAATCAAATCCCCGAAATCAAAGGCGTTGGCCCGAGCCAGGGCCTTTTGATAGCGAGGATAGAAAACCTGAATGGGACCGGGCCCCACGCCGCCCTCGCCGGGCCCTTTAAGTTTCTGCTTGGCCCGCCCGACCTGACTCAGCAATTTCCGAAGCTTCTGTGTGTCCGGATCCATGGACAACTCAGCCATGAGCTTTCGCCCCAGTCGCTTCTGATCGTCGTCGTCGTAGATGATGAAATCGCGGGTGCGCCCGGCCAATTCCGCGTTCATGCGCAAAAGGCGCGCGCCCAGCGCATGAAACGTGCTGATCCACATACCCCGGGTCTCACCGCAAAGCGTCTCGACGCGCTCGCGCATTTCGCCGGTCGCTTTGTTGGTGAAGGTCACGGCCAAAATGCGCCACGGGGGCACGTCGCGTTCGGCTATCAAGTGAGCGATGCGCTGGGTGATGACCCGCGTCTTGCCGGACCCGGCGCCGGCCAAGATCATCAAAGGCCCGCCCTCGTGCAGTACGGCCGCTCGCTGTTCCGGATTCAGGTCATTTTCAAGCTTCATTGCGCGGCAGCATAACCAAGTTTGATCCCCCCTGCAATCCCGGACTATATTGGTTTCAATCGACACCGTATCGCTTCGCGATACGGCACAAATGTTTCTTCTCTGGGGCGCAGTGTTTGTGTACTTGACTCAAATGACAAAATCGGGCCTCCTCAAGAAACACTAGGGAGAACCATATCATGGGACGCGCTTGCTTTGTGGCTTGTTGCCTGTTTTTGACTGCTTGCTCGGGGGGCGATCCGGACTGCTCTTTGATCAACCCCTGCGTCGAGGGATTCGCCTGCGATGCCGAGCAACATTGCGTGGCCGTGGCCCCCCTGAAGATCAACACGCAATTGCTGCAAGATGCCGTCTTGGGTCTGCCCTACCAGGCCTTGCTGGAGGCGGAAGGCGGACTGCCGCCCTATGCCTGGCGGATC